>JAWXBP010000256.1 GCA_034440135.1 Planctomycetia bacterium | reverse complement strand
GTTTTTCGCCGCCATTCTTTTCCTGTTGGTCGTCGTTTTTCTGGCCCTGCTCTCCGTCGCGTGGCTCACGTTCATCTGGCTGGCCGCCTTGTTTCGCCTGCGGCTGTTTTGGATCCTTCGGTTGCTGTGCGCCCTGGTCGTCGGGCGGCGACTTCTCGCCGCTGCCGTCGTTCGGCTTATGGTTCGGACCCTGCTTCTCGGCCGGATCGCGCGGCGGGAGGAGCGTCACTTTCAGTTTCGGCGTTTCCGCCAGATTCGCCTTTGGCTGGCGATTATCGGCCGCCTCGCCCCAGATGAGGATCGTCTCGCCGGCGTGAAAACCATGTTCGCCGGCGACGAAACTAATCGGTTGCGACGTCCACTTGTCGGACTTCGGTTCCTTGAGCAATGCCGATTCCCAGGGGCGCTGCTCGGCGGCTTTCTCCGTATCGACCGCCGCACGGAGCGTCACTTTGGCCAGATCGAAATCCCGATCCCCCGCTGAGAACGCCATCTCCAGCGGTTCGTCGATCGGCAGCTCACGTGGCACGTCGACTTCCCGCGGTGCTTCCCAGGCGATTTCCGGCGTCAGGTCCGGGGTGACTTCGATCTGGTAGCGAATCGGCTGCGGATTCTCGAAGCCGTCTTTGTTTTTGAATCGCAATAAATAATTCGGATGTGTCGGCGTGCGCCGGTCTTCCTGTAACGCCAGCACGAAGTTCACGCCTGCCTCGCGCCCTTCGGCTTGCATCGACGCGTCGCGGCGACCGTCGCTGCCAAGGTCCAGCCAGGCCTGGTCAATCTCTTGATTCGCCTTCGCGCGCACGACGACGCGCGTGCCTTCCAAGGCGCTGATATCGCCTTGTCCTTTGAGCGAACGGTTCGGCAATCGCGTGTAGTCGGGATAGTCGTATTCGAGCGATTCGATCTCGATCGTCGGCGCGGCGAGCACCGTGATGCGAAACGGCCCCGCGATGGCGTCGCCTGCCGTCAGCGTGTAGTCGACCGATTGCTGCAAACCGCCGCCGACCGCCGCGGCGAGCGTGCCGGCGGGCAGGATGATGTCAGCGTTGCGCTCGCGCGCTTCGAGCGTGAGCGCTTGATTCTCCGCCGCGCCATCCGCTGTGGTGAAGTGCAGGACGATTGGCTCGCTGGCGACGTAACCGCGATTGGTGACGCTGCCGGCGATCTTCACCTTCTGACCATAAAAGGCCTCGGCGTTGCCGCCGGTGAATTTCCGCCCGGTTTCGACGACTTCGACTTGCAGGTTTTCGATTTTGAATCGTGTGGGACGATCGATCGACGCCCAGGGGAGCATGACTCGCGCGGCCGAGCGCAAGGGATCCTTCGGCGAGAGCATGATGTACAGCGCTGACACCACGACGGCGCCAAGCAGCACCAGCGCGAAACGCACCAGCGGTGTGCGATCTAGCGATTGTTCGACCGGCGTGGCGGCGAGGCCATTGGCGGCCTGCGTCTGCAGCGCATCGCGAACCAACTCCGGCATGACGTGCGTTTCGTTCCGCAGCAGCAGGAAATTCACCAGGCTGTTTTTCAGTTGCGGGCGGCCGCGTTCGATTGTGTGCGCGCTATACACCGGGCTGATCCGATGCAACAACAGCGGCGCCACACGCCGAGCCAGAAACCAACCGCTGCCAGCCACGAGTCCCAGGAGCGCCAGCCAACGCCCCCACAAACCGAGGCCGCTGGCAAATAGCCAATGATCGGCGGCCGCGGCCAACATCAAGTAGACCAGCGCCACGGCCAGCCAGCCCATCAGGCCGCTGGCGATATCAATCCCGCGCACTTGGCGCGCCGTCTTCGTGAGTTGACGGTCGATGAAGCGGCCGTACTCGACGAGCTCGTGCTCCTGCTCCGCGCGGCGCGGGGGCGCATTCGTGGTGGCGGATCCGGTTGCCATAAGTAGCTTCCTCTTCGGGGCGCCGTCGGTCGTCGGGCGATTCCACGTTCCCGCACTTGATTATAGACGGCAAACCCCGGGGTATCGCCTCCGGAAGCCGCGCCTTTTTCATCCGCGCGACTGTGGGAGGCGTCTCCGACGCCGATGGAGAGGACGCCGCAGCCCAATCGGCGTCGGAGACGCCTCCTACAGGCCGTTCCACAGGGCTTCTGCAGGTGTCCGGGTCAGCGGCGACGTGCTTTTATCGCCCTGCTTCGTGCGGAATTGTTGCCGTAATGGATAAAACTGGAACAATCGAATCAGGGACAGCGTCGGAGAGTTGGGGAAACAGCGTTGCGGAATCGCCTCAACGCTGTGGGTGAAATTGGGGAGTTCCGGCAACAATCTCGCCGACTCGCGTCCGTCGGGGCAGGCTCACGCGTGGCGCTAACTCGCGTCTTCTCTTGCGCTTGCGCCGATCGGACTTGGTCGCAGCGAAGGGCGGCATTGGAAGTGCTTTTCCAGTTCGCCGAAGTCGCCACGCACGTCGCGTGGAGAACACGCCGGACGACGTCGTCCCCCCTTCTGTCGCTGGAGAGGATGCACCTTGCGAAAGCCGCACCGCAAAACGCTCGTCAGCCGAAAAGCTCCTCCACGTCGCCGCCCCATGTCGGAGGGCCTGGAGTTGAATCACTTCGATGAGGCCCCGGCAGCGGGGCGCTTCGACGCGGTGGCGCACCTGGACGAGTTGGAGCCGATCGACGACGAGATCGAGCCGATCGCGCACGACGATGCGCCGGCGCCGGTGGCGGCGGAACGCGAGGTCGAAATCGATCACGACGACGAACCGATGGACGCCGACACCGGCGACGATCGGATCGACGACCCGGTGCGTATCTACTTGATGCAAATGGGTTCGATCCCGTTGCTCACGCGAGCGCAGGAAATCGATTCCGCGAAAGAGATTGAGCGTTCACGCCGGTCGTATCGGCACGCGATGTTGGCCGGTGATTTTCTGCTTCGCGGGGCGGTGACCTTGCTGGAAAAAGTCCGCGACGGCAAGCTGCGGCTCGACCGCACGGTCGACGTCTCCGTCACGAACGCCGTCGAAAAGCGCCAGATCATGGCGCTCTTGGGACCGAACCTGGCCACCTTGACGCATCTGTTGCGAGCCAACCGGCGCGATTTCGCCAAGGCCGTCAGCAAATCGACGTCGCTCGCCGAACGCCGCACCGCGTGGCGCCGCCTGGTCCGTCGCCGCTACAAGGCGGTGCGCCTGGTCGAGGAACTCGGCTTGCGTACGCAACGCCTGCAACCGCTGATGGAAGGGGCCGGACAGATCTCCCGCCGGATGCAGCAACTCCGCGGCGAAATCGATCGGCTCCGCGCCGAAGGCCACGGCGACGCCGAATTGGCCGCGTCGCGGCGCGAACTGCGCCAGCTCATGCAACTCACCATGGAAAGCCCGACCACGCTTCGCAAACGCGTCGAACGCGTGACGAAGCTGCAGTACACCTACGACGCGGCGAAACGCGTGCTGTCGGCCGGCAACCTCCGACTCGTCGTGTCGATCGCCAAGCGTTATCGCAACCGCGGGATGAGCTTCTTGGACTTGATTCAAGAAGGCAACACTGGCTTGATGCGAGCGGTCGATAAGTTCGAACACGCACGCGGCTACAAGTTCTCGACGTATGCTACGTGGTGGATTCGCCAGGCGATCACCCGGGCGATCGCCGACCAAAGCCGGACGATCCGGTTGCCGGTCCACATGATCGAAACGATGAGCCGCGTTCGCACCGTGACCCGCGACCTGTTGCAAACCACGGGGCGCGAACCGAGCGTCGAAGAAACCGCCTTCGCGGCCGGACTATCGTTGGAAGAAACCCGCTGCGTGATGAAGATGACGCGGCAGCCGTTGTCGCTGGACCAACCGGTCGGCGATCACGACGATAGCTTCTTCGGCGAATTCGTCGAAGATCACCGCGATATCGACCCGCTGCGCGAAATGACGCAGCAATTGCTCAAGCAACGCATCGCCGACGTGCTCAACGAGTTGAACTACCGCGAACGAGAAATTCTCCGCTTGCGTTACGGCCTCTCGGACGGCTACTCGTACACGCTGGAAGAAGTCGGGCAAATCTTCAGCGTCACCCGAGAACGCGTCCGCCAGATCGAAGCCAAGGCGGTCCGCAAGCTCCAGCACCCGATCCGGGCAAGATCACTGGCGAGCTTCATTGACGAAGCGGAGAGTGCGTAGGCCGCGGGAGCGGAATGACGAAGTTCTAAATTTGAATGTCGAATCAAATTTGAATGACGAATGTCGAATGCATTGAAGTCTGACGACGTCCCTTGAGAAAACAAAACGGCTTCGCGCATTTCTCGTTGTGGCATGGTCTCCCGACCATGCCACGGGCCCGACCGAAGGTCTCCATTGCTCGACATCGCGACTCGCACCGTGGCACGGTCGGGAGACCGTGCCACAACGACGTTTGTCGGACCAAATCCATTCGTCATTCAGGCATTTGAATTTGATTCGACATTCAGATTTAGAAATTCGTCATTCCCGCATCGCCGTTTCGACGGCCACGCGCATCTTCTCCAGGCCTTCTCGCAGGACCTCGTCCGGGTCGCGGCGCCAGTATTCGCGGTTGAAGACTTCCAGCGAGAGCGCGCCGCGGAAGCCGATTTCGTGGAGCGTACGGAGGATCATCGGCAGCGGCGCCACGCCGTCGCCGGGGAAGACGCGATCCGCGTCGACGATCTTATCGCGCGACAGGTCGGGATAGTCGTTCATGTGCAGGCAGTGCATGGCGGCGCCGTTCAATAGCTTCAACGAGGCGGGATCGGAACCGCCTTTGTAGATGTGATAGACGTCGGCCAGAATGCTCGCCTGCGGGTGGGCCGCTTCGATGGCCACGTACGCCACTTCGCCCAGGCGGCTGAGCGTCTTGGAGAAACCCCACAGCTCCAAGAGCGGTGCCACGCCGGTCTGATCGCCGACTTCCAATAGCGCGCGATAGCGGCGCGCGATCTTGGCCAGGTCGGTGTCTTGAACATCCGTAGCGCCGACCGGCGGCGCGGCGATTCGCTTGCCGCCAATTTCGGCGATGATCTCCATCGCCCGCTTCGTGTCCTCCAGCGCCGCAGCGCGCTTCGCGTCGTCGTCGACAATCCAGGCAGTAAACGCGATCCCACTTTCGACGGTCAGGCCCAGGTCCGCAATGCGTTTGCCGAGATCCTTGAGCGACCCGCCCGCATCGCGGTACTTGGTCAGCTGATCAACCCACGGCTCCAGCGAATCGAAGCCGACCTTGGCGGCCAGTTCGATTTCCCGCTCGATACCGAGTTCCTGCCCGCGAATCGTGCTGGTGTTCAAACAAAGCTTAAACGGCTTCTCGGCCGTCGCAGCGGCGGGCGCGGGAGCATCCATGGCAAACACCTGATCACGAGAAATCGCCGCCCCGGCCACACCGGCGACGGCCAGGGACTGGAGAAGTTGACGGCGGGAGACTTGGGAGGCGTTTTGTGGCACAGGTGAGTGTCCCGCTATGCGGTCGGAGGGCTCGAATCGTATGGCAACGTCGCCACGACATTGTGATTCGCGTGCGAGCCGGCAACAAGTCGGCCGCTTGCGCCGTCCGGCGTGCTATTCCGTGTCCGACGCAATACCCTCAGAAGCGATCTCCGCGGCGCTGGCCGCTCCACTGCGAAACTGCTCGAAAATTACCATCCAGATCACCATTCCAACGGCAGACGAGATCGCCAGCGCCACCGCTGCCCCGGCGGCTTGCCAAAAAGGGATCAGGGCCACGAGGGCGACGACTTGCGCGGCCAGCGTGATCCACGAGAGCCGGACTACGCTCTTCAGCGGCGCGAATTTAAGACCGATCGGCCGCATTAAGGCGCGGACCGAAGCGCAGCCGTTGGCGATCGCCATCCAGTGATAGAACTTCAGCGTCTCCGGTGCGTCGAGCGGATAGAGGTATTCGGCCAGCCAGCGGCCGACGATGTACGAAGTCAGCCCGACGGCGAGCGCGAGGCCGAGCGTCGTGGCGAGATAAATCCGCCCGCGGCGGCCGTGCAGATCAAAAGTCTTCTTGCCAGAGATCAGGCTCAGCACCGCCTGACCCAGGTGCGTGATGGGCGTCAGGAAGGCATACCCGACGCCGGCGGCATAAAACGCGGGCACCGCGTTCTGGCCGGCCATCGCGCCGAGCAGGATGATCGGCAGATAAACCTGCGCGCTGTCGATGGCCACCATCAGACTCCCGGCCGGCGCTTGTTTCAATAACTCCTTCGCGCAACCCCAATCCCAGCCCCGCCCACCGGCGAGGACGTCGCGATTGAAAAAGCCGGTCATCAGCATCGGGATCAGCGTGCTGGAGAAATAAATCAAAGCGATGAGCAGGATGTCGCGGGTGGGGAAGAAAATCGCCGCGGCGCTGAGGATCACGCCTTCCACGGTGCGGAGGATGAAGATCTGCCGCACGCGGCGCTGCACGCGCAGCCGCACCGTGATCACGAGATCCAGCGACCGCGCGATCGCAAATCCGATAAAGGGCAGAAACAACGCCTCGGCGTGGCGCCACACAAACGGTTTGCCGAAGTAACAAGCCACGACGCTCACGCAGCACATCACCGCGCACGTCATCACGGACGTCAACAGGAGCGCCGTGCGCATCCGGATGCGCACCTCCTCGTCGGTTTGTTTGACCAGGTCGCGCAGGAAGGGAATCGAGAACCCGTTGGCCACGATGTTTCCGAACATATACGCCAACGAGCGTACCCAGATGAAACTGCCAAAGGGGACGGCGCCCAAGCGCTGGCGGAGAATCGGGCAGGCGATGAGGCGATCGAGCACCAGCGGCATCGCCAGGGCCGCGACCGTCCAAGCCGTGTAACCGCCAAGTCGAATCACGCGGCGGCGCGTGGTTTCCTTGACGGGCGGGACCGAAGGAGCGTCGGGCACGGCACCGGATGGCTGCACGGGTTCCGCGGCGGTCGAGGAAGTCATGCGCGGAGACCTAGCCGCCGCGCGGCTTCAATTTGCGGGCCACCGTCGGCATCGCCAACGCGGGACGCCAGGCCATCATCATCGGCCATTGCGTTTGGCTAACTGCGACCGGTTGCGGCGCCAGCATGTATTGGAAGAGTCGCGATACCAGCCACGTGACGCCGAGCACCACGATCGGCCCCGTTTGCGAGCCTCGCGTGAAGTGGAAAATCCACGCGCCGCTGGATGCTAGTACCATCAACGACGCCAGCGACGTGTACCGCTCCTGGGCGAAGAAAAAGCCCAGCACGATCATCCCCAGCACGCCCCAGGGACCGAAGTTGATGTGTAAGTCGCCCACCAGCCCGGCGGGAATCGTCACGCCCTTGGCGCGCAATCGCGGATCGAGCACGCCGGCGAAGATGCGTTGCGAAGTCTCGGGCTTGTCCGGCCAGATGAACCGCGGGATCGGCGTCAGAAACAAGCGATACACCGACAGCCCATTCAGATATTCATGCTCCGAAGGGAATTTCTGCACGGCCATGCGGCACATATAAGCGACGGCAAAGTCGCCGGCCGCGAACGTCTTTTCTGCGATTTTTTCGGCGCTCTCCGACGAGAAGTCGTACTGGCCCGTCGCGTACATCGCCCGCACCCAGCGGATGGAGACCGCCATCACGGCAAGTGCGGGGATCATCACGAGTGCCGTCATCCGTACGTACGAGGGGATATGGCCCAACAGCGGACGTCCCTTGAGCGTGACAAATAAGTAGCTGGATAACGCACCCAGCAAATACCCCTGCGCCACTGCAACGGGCGCCTGCCGCACGCGGAACAGAAGGAAATGCAAGACCAAGAGCGCGGCCAACGGAATCAGGAACATCGCCTGTTTCGCCGGGCGCTTCAGCGCGATCAGGAACCCCGCGAACGGCAGGCTGAACGAGGCATAACGCGCGATCAGGAAGAAGATGCTATGCTCGCCGCCGATGGCGATATCGGTCTTCTGCATGTCGAACGCGCCGCGGCTCGCATCGAGGCTGCCGACGCCCAGAATTTGCACGCAACTGGCGATCAAGTAGATCCCCAGGGCGATCACGATCACGATGTCGACGCGTCCCTCGGCGATTTCGACCGGCTGCACGTTGCAGAGGTCCTTCTTGGTCCAGCGCAGCCGGTAAGCGCCGACGATGAACAAATCGAGTCCGACCATCATCAGCACGTTGGAGAGATACAGCGCTTCCTCCGTGCTGTCCAAATCAATCCAGCCCGCGAGAATCGCGAACGGATTGATGAAATACATCGGCGCGTAGCCCAACAACACGATGGCTGTGAGCGGCTGCGTGGCCTTAAGTTTCCACGCGTACCAAACGGCCAACAGGGAGTGCAACACCAGCAGCGTGCCGTGCATGGCGGCCGAGTACGTCAGCAGGCCGCCCAGGGCGAGAATGAGCAGTACGAACTCCACGCGGTGACACTCCGGGATGCCGACGAAGGATGCCTTGCCGGGCGTGCCGGCGACTGGGATTGCCGCGAGAACCGCCCAAATGTAATATCCCCGCCGCTATCCAGGGTGTCAACGAATGCGTCCGAGGATGCGGCGGATTCGTCGTCTCGTATGCTACGCGACCGGAAGGCAACGGGTTTGCGGTTTTTTTGCATTCTGCCAGCCGTGCGTCCGGCGTACGCCGAGGAATTTGCCTGAGCGGCAATTGTGACCTATTAGTTGATAGCGGACGATCTGAACTGTCGCCCGTCTTGTCACAGTTTTCGCACGATATCACTTGATATCGCGTTCCGTGTCGCGAAGGAACCGGAACTCCTTCGCGGGACCCCCATTCGTTGACGGCGGCGCTACGCGCAATCGCGACTTCCCGGACGACCGTGCCAGGTCATCTAGCACGACTGTCCGCCGCGATCGGCATAGCGACGCCCATGACGCCAGCGGAGCCACGCACCTTCGGAAATAACTATGGGGACCACGCGCCGTACGCGAGCAGGCATCCGCCCTGACAGTGTTCAACGCCGTATGGAGGCGCTTGAACCACGGGAAATGTTGTCGGTCGCCCCGGGGGAACCGGAACCGGCGGCGGATATCTCGGAAGGGGCATGGGTCAAGCGCCTCTATCTCGACGTCATGGGTCGTCCGGCCGCCAACGCCGAAACCGACTATTGGACCGACCGGTTGGGCGCCGGGGTCACGAAGACCTCCATTGCGCTGTCGCTGATCAACTCCCGCGAGCGGCGCGCGGCGGCCGTCGACGACTACTATCAAAAAGTCCTGGGTCGGAACGTCGATCCCTCGGGCCTGGAATTCTGGCTCAACGTCTGGGACGCCACCGGCGGCCCAGAGGTCGTCCGTGCGTCGCTGATCGGCTCCGGCGAATACTTCCACAAGGCCGGCGGCACCAAACAAGGCGCGATTCAATCGCTCTACAACGATCTCTTGCGCCGCACGGCCGTCGACTCTGAGGAGAATTACTGGATCGACGTGATGAGCCGCGCGGCGTTGGCCAATGTCGCGTACGGTTTTGTGACCAGCGACGAGTTCCGGCTGCAGGCCGTGGATAGCTGGTATCACGACTACTTGCATCGCGACGTCGATCCGGGAGGCGGGACCTTTTGGGTCGGCCTGATGCGCGGCGGCATGAGCCAGGCGCAGGCGCAAGCCTCCCTGCTGGCAGGCGTGGAATACGCCCGGCAGCCGTACTTCGACGTCCGCGATTTCGGCGCGACCGCCAACAACGGCAGCGACGACACCGCGGCCATTCAAGCGGCCTTCAATGCCGCGGACGCTGCTGGCCACAGCCTGATCTACATTCCCGCCGGCGTGTTCGTCGTCGACAACCTGCGACTGTACGGCGACCATTTGAAGATTAGCGGACCGGGCACGCTCAAGCTGAAGAACGCTTCCGCCAATGTGGGCGTCTTGACGATCGACGGCGACCACAACCTGGTCTCGTACGTCAATATCGACGGCAACAAGGCCGGTCTGCATACCGGCCGCGCCGAAGGACTACGCGTCGTCGGCGACGACAATCGCATTTTCCGCGTGCAGGTATCGAACACCTATATGGCCGAAGACGGAATTTCCGAAGCGTCCGGCCAAAACTTTGTCGTATTTGGCACGGGCAATCGCCTCACGGAAACGCGCTCGATCAGCGCCGGTCACTCTGGCTACCGCCAGGTTGGCGACAATGCGATGTACCGCGACATCGTCTCGTTGAATGCGCGCGTGAAAGGCTTCAACGCCTCGGGCAATGGGCTCAGCTTCACAGTCGACGGCGGACGCTTCGAAACGAATGCCGCGGAACACTGGCTGGGCGTGATCAGTTTCCAGATCGATCCCGGACCGGGAAACCAGCTCGAGCGCGTGGTGTTGCGAAACCTGGTCGTGAACGGTCCCCAAAACAGTACGCAGGCGACTACCAACGCCGCCAAGATCGTGCTTGTGAACGACCTGTTGATCGAAAACAGCAGGTTTATCAGCACGGCTGACAACCATTCGTCGCTACGCTTCGCCGAGGGCATGGGCAGGGTCACGATGCGCAACGTTTACTTGAATCGCAATCTGTTCATGCAGCAAGAGACGCACGACGGCTCGGGCCTCGAAGACCCCATGGAAGAACTGTACATGGAGCGAGTCGCCATCGGCGACGGCGGCTATTCCCCGGCTTACGCGATGGAACGCATCAAGGTCGGCAAACTGACGATGGTCGATTGCCGGATCGTCGGCTTCTGGGGCGCCGGCATCGACTGGCAAGCGGCCAACAACGGGTACACGCGAATCGACGTCAGCAACACGTACTTTGAAGGCGACCATCCGACGCGCACGACCTACGACATCATGACCAACGGCGACGGCCTGCTGAATCCCGTCAAGATGACGTGGAACAATGTTCAACGCTTGAACACGGGCGGCGGCGCCGCGGCGCAAAAGCCGTGAGGAAGTGGGAAGTAGGTGGAGTAGTAAGTAGGTGGAGTAGCGGCAGAATGTGCTGCTTCGCAATCACTGAAAACTGACCACTGAGAATTTCAAACTCCCACCATCATTTCTTCGGCAACTTCTCCTCCACTAGTTTCACGAACCGCTCCCATTCCGGCGGCGTGAAGAACGACAGTGGGAAGATATCGAACTGGTTCACGGCATGGGCCGACGACAGGATCGCGAGATCGTCGTCGCAGACGCGATATTGCGTGTAATTGGTCCACCGCATCAGAATGTAGGCGGACGGCCGACTGACTTCGATCACTTCCCGAGTGAATCGCAGCGAGACGGGCTCGTCTTTGATCAACCGTGCTCGCCAGGCCTTGCGAAACCGGGCGGTCTGTTGCGACAGCAACAGCGCCACGCCGGCGCCCACCACCAGAATCAACGGCAATCGGGCCAGCAGGAACCCTCGCCAACCGGCGCCGCCGCCCAGCGGGAGCATCGTCCAAAATAATCCGCCGTAGACGGCGCCGACCAGCAGGACGACGAGGCGTCCGAACAAGAACCGCCAACGATAAACGCGCCGCACAGCGCGCAAGTAGTCGCGCTCCGAAAGCACTCCCTCCGCGTAGATCGGCGCATCGCCATCGTTCGGCTGGCCGAAATCCGCGGCGGCGCGGCGAAACTGCTCGCCAAACACCTCCGGCGAAGCATAGGGATTTTCCTGCGGAGACTCCTTGGACATCGCCGTATTCTGTCGGTCCGGCCTGATCCCGACAAGCGGCCGCGAATCTTCGCGCAAGGGCTCGAAGCATCCACGTACGCGGATGCTTCGAGTTTAAACGGTCGCATTGCGACCCGGCCCGCTCTACATTGATGGCGACAATTCTTGGCCGCCGCGACCGGAGAATACGATCAACCGTTGGAACTCCGCGGATTCGCACCCTCAGGAACAGGAGCAAACACTCGATGCACACACGGAACTGGGCGATTACGGTCGTCGTGGGTCTGGGCCTCGCCAGCCTGGCGACACGCGCGCCTGCACAAAACGTTTTTTCGGCCGTCGGACAAAACGCCATCGATATCCAAACGGGTCTGGATGCGTTCCGCGCCGACCTGGGACCAATCCAAGCCGGCCCCAGCACGGGTCTTGGACCGAACAATCGCCGCGAGGTGAATTGGGACGGCGTCCCTGATGCGTTTTCCTCCGGCGGCGCCAATGCCTTTCCAGGCGACTTCTTCAACCTGGCGACCGGCAACGCGGCCGGACGCATCCGCGGAATTCAATTCACGACGTCCGGCACGTTCGAAGTCAGCGCCGACAGCGATTCCGACGGCGACGGCAATCCTGGACCCGTGGAAACCCTATTCGCCAATCGCCATCCGGACAACGACGAGGATTTCGCCGCCTTCAGTGCCGAGCGCATCTTCGGCCTCAACGGCACGAACCTGCTCGACGTGACGTTTAGCTTGCCCGGCTCGCCGGACGTGGCGGCCCTGGTGCGCGGCTTCGGCGCGGTGTTCACCGATGTGGAAGAAGACGGCACGACGAAACTGGAATTCTTCGACTTGGACGACAACCTGCTCGCGACCGAAAATGTGCCCGCGTTTCCGCTCGACGGCGCTGCGGACACCTTCAAGTCGTTCTCGTTCCTCGGCCTGTCGTTCGACGACGCCGTCGTCTCACGCATCCGCATCACCAACGGCTCGCTGGACCTGAGTTTAGTCAGCTTCGGCGCCGGCAACGACGCCGTGGCAATGGACGATTTCATCTACGGCGAACCGATCGCCGTACCGGAACCGGGCACGATTGGATTGCTGCTCGTGGGCGGAGCGGTATTGACGGTCGCGCGCCGTCGCCGCGCGCTGTAGGGCGGGCCGCGCCCGACAGTCAACAAGATTGTCTTGTCCATGGCGAGCGCTAGACGTACCGATGCAATCTAGAATAGCGTAAGGCCCGCCGGGGCAGGTCGGCGGGCCTTACGTGTTTGTGGTCAACCCGATGCGGGGTTCGCCAAAGCGAGTCAATACAAACGACGTTCCGCCCGGCGTTGCTCGCCCTACGCTCAGCGATTCAATTTGCGCAGCAGCCAGTCAATGCCGGCCAACGCATACATCCCGGCGCCCACCAGAAGCATGTTCCCGATCGCGATCGCCATGAGCGAAAGCCCCAACGGAACCACTGCGGGCGAGATGCCCAACCACGCTCCCCACGGCGTGGCGAATAGCAGCGCCGCGGCGAACATGAGCAGGAAGATCGCTTTGAGGCTGAAACGCATACGCTCTCGGTGAGTCCGATCAACAACACGCCTGAATCATTGTCAGAACTTAATCGCCCCCGTCGAGCGGCCGATTCTATACCTCCGGCCGTGATGCGAGACGTCGCCTCGAGCATTCTGGGCAAAAAACGCCATCGTCAAGAATTCTCCAGCCATCCGTTCGAACAGCCTCTGCGACGAGCACCGACCATCGCTCAACGCGCTCTTCGCCTTCGCCCTCGACTCTATCCCAGAACCATTGAAAATCGACGCGGCGGTCGCAGCAGTCGCACGCGCAGTCAATTGCAAAGTACAGATGCGAATGCCAAGGGTCGGTCAGGTCGAAGCTCGTCGGTTCCATACACTTCGATTCTACCTATCCGCGCAAGAAAAAGCCCCACCGGACGGTGAGGCTTTATTGGAAAACAGGTTTACAACGGGCGAAAGGCTACTCCAGCGCCGCCGCTTCCACCGGCACGGTGTCCACGAGGAAACCTTCCAGGTGTTTGGCCCGCACCGGGTGCTGGAGCTTTTTCACCGCTTTGGCTTCGATCTGTCGCACGCGTTCGCGGGTGACTTTGAAGATGCGGCCGACTTCTTCCAGCGTGTAGGTGTAGCCGTCGCCGAGACCGTAACGGAGGCGGATGATTTCCCGCTCGCGGTACGTCAAGGTTTTCAGCAACGCTTCGATTTTATCGCGCAGGATTCCGTTCGAGGCCGACTTGAGCGGGCTTTCGGTGTGGCCGTCCTCGATGAACTCGCCGAACGAGCTATCCTCACTCTCGCCCACCGGACGATCGAGGCTCACCGGTTGCCGGCCGATGTTCAACACGCGGCGGGTTTCCTCGACGCTGATATCGGCGGCCGTGGCGGTTTCCTCGGTCGTCGGCTCGCGGCCGAGTTCCTGTTGCAGCCGCTTCGAGACGTTCCGCAACTTGCTCAACACGTCGATCATGTGAACGGGGATGCGAATCGTTCGCGCCTGATCGGCGATCGCCCGGGTGATCGCCTGGCGAATCCACCACGTGGCGTACGTGGAGAACTTGTAACCGCGGCGATACTCGTACTTGTCCACTGCGCGCATCAAGCCGGTATTGCCTTCCTGAATCAGGTCCAGGAAGCTCAGCCCGCGGTTACGGTACTTCTTGGCGATCGACACGACGAGCCGCAGGTTTCCGGAGGAGAGCTCGCGCTTGGCATACTCGTATTCCTGGAACTGCCGGCGCATCAGAGCCACGCGTTCGCGCAATCCCTTCGGACTTTCGCGCGTGATCAGCATCAACTCGCGCAAACGCTTGCGATGGGACAAGCGCTGGTCGCTGGAGCCGACGTCGCTACGCGTTTCGAGTTGCGCGATGCGGGTTTGCAGGTTGTCCATCTCGCGCGAGTATTCGGCGAGTTGCCGCATCAGCACTTGCACGCGCTTGGTGCGGAGCGACAGCTCTTCGACCAGACGGAGTTGCTTGCCTTTGCGACCGAGGAAGCGCCGCCGCGCGGCGATGCGTTCTTGCCGTGGCCGGCGGCGATCGATGAAGATGCGGAACTCCTGTCGGTTCTTGCCCACCAGGTGTTCCAGCGTCCGCAAGTTGTGCGGCATCCGGGCGAGGATTTGTTCCTTGGTCAACTGCTCAGTCAGCGAGACTTTGATCGTGCGATCGAACGGCAGCACGCCGCGGAACACGCGCTCCAACGTCTCGGTCGTCCCCTGCATTGCGTATTCGCAGCCCAACAGCGTGCGGCGGAAGCGCTTACGGGTGACCTCGATTTTCTTGGCCAGCGAGATTTCCTGTTCCCGCGTCAGCAGCGGGATCTCGGCCATCTGCGAGAGATAGAGCCGAATCGGATCGTTGGTCAGTTTCAACGTCGATTCGGTGAACAGCCGCACTTCGGGCAATTCGCCCTTGGCGGCATTGCCCCGCGACGCGTGTTTGTCGCGCGCCTTGGGCAGTTCGTTGATCAGCTCGACGCCCAGGTCTTCCAGGGCGACCAACAAGTTGTCAATCTTTTCGGGACTGACGGCCTCGTCGGGCAGATAAGAGTTGATTTCGTCGTAGGTCAGGTAACCTTGCGCTCGGCCTTTGGCGATGAGCGATTCGAGATCCAGATCGGCGACATCCATGTCGTGCTTTCCTCCCGCGCCCTCATGGCGCTCAGCATGTCGAAGTGCGATCACGGTCACGAGTCGCCGGCTGGGACCAGCGACCGTACGGGGAAACCGCGACCAGCCGTCAACGCATCCTACCCGTCCGTGGGTGCGGAAATGCCCTGGCGACTTCGCCCGCTTTCAATCCTTTGTCGCAACAGTTGCAACCCCCTTTCTTCATCGATGCGGCCCTCGCGCAGCTCATGCACTTGTTGGCGCATGTGCCTGCCTTCGTGCCGGAGACGATAACTTTCCAACACCTGCCGCACTAACTTCGCGGCGTCGGCGTGACTCTTTTTCTGGGCATGCTCGTCCAGGTCGACCAGCACGCTCTTCAATTCCGGTTCCTCGATTTGAATCATCAATTCCGCGAACGAGAACGATCTCCCCGAGGCCACGAGGACGCAGGCCCGCGAGAAAAGTTCACGCAATGGGCCGACGGCGAATTGCTCCGGCCGCACTTCGTGCAGAACCTCGGGCAACGTCTGGGGCGCGACGAGCAGCAACTCCATCAGCTCGCGTTCCCACTCGTCGATATCGCCAAACGCCACGGCGGCTTCCACCGTCGGCGCCTCGGCGACGACGCGCGCCGGGCGCGCGGGTTTACCATGTCGCAACGAGCCAAGCCGCGCCCGTAGCTGCGCTTCCGACACGCCGAAGCGGTGCGAGGCGCGCTGCAGAATGTGTTCTTGCTTGAGCATCGCGGCGCTGCCCACCTCGCCGCTGGCGTGAGGCGATTTTGCCAGCGTGGTCAGCAAATCTTCGAGCGCGGCCTGCACTTCGTGCGTGCCACGACCGGAAAGGCCTGCCGCGACGACATTGAATTTGTGTTCTACCGCGTCGATGGCACGCTCGATTTGTTCTTGGAACGCCGGGGCGCCTTGCTGGAGCAAAAAGTCGCAGGGATCGAGCTCGCCGGGCAAGGTCAGTACGCGGAGATCGATCTGCTCACCCATGAACAAGTCGAGAATCTCGTTGGCCCGTTTGCGACCCGCTTCATCCCCGTCGAGCACCAACACGATGCGGTCTGCGAAGCGTTTGAGCAAGCGGACGTGGCTTTCGCCCAGAGCCGTGCCGAGCACGGCGACGGCGTTCTGGAAGCCGCATTGGTGCGCCACGACGACGTCGGTGTAGCCTTCCATCACCAGCGCGGTACGCGATTTGGTGATCGACTCCCGTGCCAGGTCCAGCCCGTAGAGCAATTGGCTCTTCGAGAAGAGCGGCGTCTCGGGCGAATTGATGTATTTGGCGGTCTTGTCGGCATCCGGACCCGGCAACACGCGTCCGCCCAGGCCGACGGGACGGCCCTGCGAATCGCGGATCGAAAACAGCATGCGGTTCCGGAACCAATCGTAGTGGCCGCCGCCGCCTTGACGGGCGCGGACCAGTCCGACGCGTTCCAACTGCGCGGAACTGAATCGCGTATCGCGCGATTGCGTGAGCAGCCAGTCCCATTCTTCGGGAGCGAAGCCGAGCTTGAATCGGTCAATGCTCTCGGGCGTGATGCCACGACCCTCGAAGTAGTCGCGACCGATTTGCGCAGAGGATGATTTCAGCAAGCAATCGTGATAGCGCTGCTCGGCCCAGGCCATGATCTGCAGCAGCGTCTTCTTGTCGTCGGACGAAGGGCCGCTGCGGCGGCGCTCCAGCGTGAGGCCGGCCTTCTCGGCGAGGAATTCAAGTGCCTCGGGAAACTCCAGCCCTTCCATCTTCATCGTGAAGCTGAAGATGTCGCCGCCCAGGTTGCAGACAAAGCACTTGTAGCTTTGCCGCTCCTGATTGACGAACAAGCTCGGCCGACTGTCGTCGTGCCAAGGGCAGAGGCACTTGAAGTGGCGTCCCTCGCGGCGCAACGGGAGGTAGCCGCCGACGAGATCGACAATGTCGATCGCCTGCCGCACCCGTTCCCGATCATCCGTGGAGAGGGACACTCGCAACTGCTCCTTCAGGCAACGGCTGGCTGGCCGCTAGAAAGTATGAATGACGAACCGTGAACGTAGCGACGCCGCCTACTCGCTACTTCACCTACTCCCTCGCAACTTCAAACTCACGCCAGGACTTCCCTGTGCGGGCGGGGATTATAGTGCGATTGGTCGGCAGGGTCAATCACGAACGCGGCCTTTAAAGCCGTGTCGCAACGCGATGCGGGGCAACGACTTGCGGATGCCTTGAACGGGACGAACAAACCTGCTACTGCTTGATGCGAATGTTGCGTAGCGGGCGATCGGTGACCTTCACTTGAACGGTTTGACGCTCCGCGCCGCGGATGATTTCGGCCGGAACGACCGTGTCAATCGGCGTTTCGGCGACAAGTTGCCCGAGGTCGCGCGGGCTGGCGACTGGCTTGCCGCCCCAGGAAACCACGATGTCGTTTCGCTCGATCTTCGCCAGGTCGGCGGGAGAGTTCATCACTACGTTGGTGACGAGTGACCCGTCCGGCTTGTCGAGTCCGGCGGACTTGGCGTTCTCCGCGGTGAGCTTGGCCATTTCCACGCCGAGCCAGCCGCGGACCGCTTTGCCGTTGGCTTTGATTTGCTCGTAGACTGACTTCGCAATGTCGCTCGGAATGGCGAAGCTGATCCCCTGATAGGCGTTGCCGACGATTGCCGTGTTGATGCCGACGATTTCACCCTTCAAGTTCACCAGCGGCCCGCCGCTATTGCCGGGGTTCACGGCCACGTCGGTTTGAAGAAAATCCTGCGTGGCGGAGCGATCGACGAACTTCTTTCGCTTTGCACTGAGAATGCCGGCCGTGACCGTGCGGTCCAAACCAAACGGCGCCCCTACGGCGACCAGCCAGTCGCCAACTTCCATCGCGTTGCTATCGCCCCAAGCGGCGGCGACCAGGTTGCCGGCGTCGACCTTGAGCACGGCGAGATCGGAGAACTCGTCGATGCCGACAATGGTGACATCCTCCGGACCGATGATGCGATCGTCGCTTAAGACCACCGAGATCTGCTCGGCCCCCGAGATTACGTGGTGGTTGGTGAGAATGTATCCAGAGGCGTCAACGATCACGCCCGAACCCTCGCCGCTCACTTCAAAGTCGGGTGGAAGCGTGAGACGCGGCGGATCGCCGGTGCTTGAGATCTCCGGCCTCCGACTCGTATTGATATGTACGACGCTGGCCTCCATCCGCAGCGCCACCCACTTAAAGGCCTCGGCTGGGTCGGCGATCTTGTCGTACTTCGCCAGATGCGTCTCGGCCACTTCGGCCTGCGCGCGGAGCCGGCCGCGGGTGAGCGAGTATTGCACGTTCTCTAGGAGCCGCGGCATCGCCACCAGCGCGACGAGCGTGGCGAGAATCAATAGCAATCGAGACATCACCAGGCCGGGATACCGCGCGGGCGCCGGAGGCGGCGGGCTCGACGCCGGCAGCAGAAATCGATCCGCGGACACGTCGTGCGACGGGGAATCGTCTTCAGGAAACATGCCGGCTCCGATCAGATGGCCGAAAGAGCGAGTGCGTGCATTATAGGCAATCGCGGCGAAACGTGACAGAATAAGGCGCAAGTGATTTGCGCGTTGTGCGTTACGTCGACTTTGCGGACACTTTTCCGACTCTATGACCAAGAAGCGTCCCACGATTCGCTTTCCCGATCCCGAAATCGCCGACCCCGACGGGGAAGGGCTGCTCGGCGTTGGCGGCTGGATCGACGTGGACACCTTGGAAGCGGCGTATCGCGCCGGCATTTTTCCCTGGCCAAGCCAAGAGGGATTACTTGCGTGGTGGTCGCCCGATCCGCGGGCGGTCATCGAGTTGGACGAGTTCCACGTCGCCCGCCGGCTGGCGAGGACCTTTCGGCAAGGGCGATTCGAGCTATCGATCGATCGCGACTTCACCGGCGTGATTGAAGGCTGCGCCACGGCGCCGTATCGCACCGAGGGCACCTGGATCACACCGGAAATGCTGGCCGGATACAAAGCGTTTCACCAGGCCGGCTTCGCGCATAGCGTCGAAGCCTGGCAGGACGGCAAGCTCGCTGGCGGCGTGTACGGCGTGGCAATCGGCGGGATGTTCGCGGCCGAATCGATGTTCTTCCGCGCGCCGGACGCGGCAAAAGTGGCCCTCGTCTATCTCGTGGAACGCTTGCGCGCGTGCGGCTTCACGTTGTTCGACGTGCAGCAGCACAATCCGAACACCGCGCGTTTCGGGGCGAAGGAGATTCCCCGCAAGCAGTTTCTAAGACGCGTGGAGGAGGCCGTGCGATTGAAAGTGCGCTTGAACTGATCAGCGATACAAAATGCGCTGGGTGCCTGGGGCAGGGGCAATGAATGCGCGGTCGCCATGGTCCAAACGCTGGGGATTCGTTGAACTTGTCAACAAATCGCCACGATGCCCCAGCCGGTTCGACGTCGCACATTCCGTCGTTCGCCCCAGCCCCAGGCACCCACGCTTGGTTGCAAAGTGCAGGATCCGAGGCACTAGGCAAGGACCTTCGCGCGCAATTCCGTCAGCAGCCGTACCGCGTGGCCGATTTCCGCTTTTTGGCGTTCCGGCTCCTGCGGGATTTCGCGTTCGATCGTGAGCGGGCCGTCGTAGCCAATTTCCTTGAGCGTCCGCAGGTAGTTTTCCATGCCGACGTCGCCTTCGCCGAGCGGGACTTCGCGGCCCCATTCTTTGCCGGGGTTCGCGGCCCAGGTGCCGTCCTTGCAGTGAATGCTGCGGACGTACTTGCCGACCATGCGGAGCGCCTCGATCGGTTCGCCGGATCCATAGAGGATCATGTTGGCCGGATCGAAGTTGATGTACAGATTGTCGCGCTGTACGTCGCCGATGAACTGCAGCAGCGCGGCGGCCGATTCCTGGCCCGTCTCCAAGTGCAACGCCTGGCCGTTGTTCTTGGCGTAGTCGCACAACTCGCGGGTGATGGCGATGATTTCCTGGTATAGCCCCGCGCCGGCGTCGTGCGGGACGAAGCCCAGATGCAACGCGATCACCGGGCAGCCGAGTAGCTTGGCGAAGTCGGAGATTTCCTTCATCTCCGCCAGTCGCGCCGCGCGGGTTTCCAGTGGCACGAGTCCTACGGTGCGGTCAACCGTCGGGATGTCGGCGTAGCTTTCCCCTTCGAAGCCGCCGAACACGGCCGTCAGTCGAATGCCGTAGTCCTTGAGTTTCGCCAGGAACGCGTCGGCGTTGGCCTTGGTGCGGGTTTGCTGGTGCGGCGCGTGCAACTGAATCGTCGGCACGCCCAACTCGCGCGCGACTTCTAATTTCACGCCAAGGCCAGCGTCAAGGCTGGCAAACACGCCAATGGGCCAACGGTCGGGCATGGGAGGAGGAAGTAGGTGGGGGAGGAAGTAGGTGGAGTAGTTAGTAGGTGAAGTAGGAGAGGAAGTAGGTGGAGTAGCATTGCGCTTCCCCCACTGAAAACTGAACACTGAAAACTTCAAACTCCTCAAACCTTCACTTCCGGCGCCACGCCGTCCGGCGTGTCGTCGTGGTTGATGTCGTACCACTCCGGCTTGAACTCGATTTGCCGGCGTTCCTTGATGGCGATGTTCGTGGTGAGCGCGATGATCGCGTCCGCGATCGCCACTTCCGGTTTGCACTTCGGCTGCGGCGTGTTCGCGTAATCGTCCGCCTTGAAGTTGCGGATGCACCACGCCCAGTGCTCGATCTCTTCGGTGTAGCCCTTGCTCACGGGGCCATCGAGCGCCTTCTTGGCGACGGCCGCTTCCGGCGGGGCGCTGCTCGTAGTGTTCAAGAGCGGCCCGGCCTTGTCGTCTTTCTTCACCTCGAGATTCGTGACCGCGTTCGCGGCCTGGAGCAACATCACTTCCTGCTCGTTTTCGAGGATCAACGTGCCGGTTTCGCCCATCACCACTTCGCCGTAACCGCCGTAGCCGTTGCCGTTGATCGACGAGTAAGTGACCGCGATCCGCTTCTCGTTCATTTCCGTCCCCGGCGAAGGATCATAGTCTGCCGCCGGGTACTCGTAGGTGCAGTAAACGTGATCTTCGCAATCGCGGTTGCGCCCATAAAGATGGCGTCCGCCGACAGCGGAGACCACGAGCGGGCGGATCTTTTGCGAATGACCTTCCTTGTCGAGCGGGTGGCTCGCCGAGATGAAGATGCCCGACGCGTCGAGCTGGTGGCTGCCCAGCTCGGCCATCAGACCGCCACCGGTTCGATCCCAAAGCCGCCAGCGGAACAGTTCTTCCTCGGGGGACTGGCAGAAGGGAGAGCCGCCGTTGCTCTTGTCGAGATAGCCGTAATCCTTGGCCTTTACGGCCAGATCCTTTTCGATGAGCAGCCATTGCTTGCTGCTGGCGTCGAGCTTTTTACGCACGTCTTCGACGCGCTTGACGAGCTTGGCGATTTCCTTGTCGCTTCCCTTGGCTTTGAAGAGCGCCTCTTCCGCCTCGGCCAACTTGCTGACAAACTCCAGCCGCTCTTCATGAATCTTCGCCGGCAATGGCGGAGACCAGGTGTCCTTCTGGCGATGCCATTGCGCGCGAATGTGATGCACCTTGCCGATCAGGCCGGCGCGGATCGTGGAGACGGCGTTGTCGTACAACACGCTGTAGTGCCGTTGATGGCCGGTCGCCAGGAGCTTCTTTTCCTGATGCGCGACGCGTCCCATGCTCTTGCACTTGCCGACGCTGTGACCCATCAGTTTTTCGGTCAGCACATGCTTGCCGGCCTTCATCGCCTTGATGGCGGCCTCGTGATGCAAGTGCAGCGGCAGCGCGATCACCACCCCTTCGACCGCCGGGTCGTTGAGCAGTTCCTCGTAGTTGCCTTCGTACCTGGTCACGTGCTTGTGAGCTTCGTCTTCCGTCTTCCAGTCGTACTTCGTCATCAGCCCCGTGCGAATCTTTTGAATCGCCGGGCTCGATTGATCGCCGTGGAACGCGCGGTGAATGTTGAACGGGCGGATATCGGCGATTGCCACCACCTGCACGTAGGCCGGATTGATCGCGCCGATCAGCACGTTCCCTTCGTCACCCGTGCCGATGATGCCGATGCGGACCGGGTTATCGACCGACGTGCCGTACCCGAAGTAGTACGAGCCGAGCCCGACGCCCGAGATGGCGCCAGCGGCCAGACTGCCGCCGATAAATTCACGTCGCGTGAGCGGGCTGCCAAGCGCGGCGTAGAAATTATCCTTGCCGATCGCCTTTTCTTCCGGTGTGAGAGGATTGAGGCTCATGCTTCTTCCTTCCGCCCGAACAAGGGCCGAGTAATCAGATGATGAATGAAAAAGTCGAGCCCGCCCCAACGTCCCGTGGGCAGGAACGCCAGCGCGAACAGGGCCATCATTTCGACGACTTCTTTATTGACGATCCACTGCGCCCCCGCCGAGGGATGCGCCGGCGGATACAGGTTGGCGAGCGGCGGCTGCGCGAGAATGAGCGACAACATGAAGAGTGCGCCGCCAAAACTCGCGAACCGCGTGAACAGTCCGATGATCAAGCAAACGCCAATTGCCAGATTGCTGTAGAGCACCAGCTTGTCGGCTTTTTCAAGATCGCTCGGCGGCTCTTTGTAGGGCGGATGGGACAACATGTGCGTGCCCTGAATCTCGTTCAGGGACGCCAACAGTTCGTTTGCTCTGTCGTCGACCCAAGCGGTCCATGGTTTGACCGTGGTTTGCAGTTCCTGCTGCTTGTCCCAGACCCATTTCTGGGCGAAAGGCGTCTCCTGAAAATCCTTCGAGTGCCGGCGTTCGGTGTTCTGCTTCAAGTCCTGGAAGTACTTGTCGATTTCCAACTTGTTGGAATCCAAGTAGTCCTTCACGTCCGCCGTGGCCGATGCGATAAGTTGATTCGCCTCGGCCATCTGCTTTTCGTTGAAGCCGTACTGATTTTTGACGCCGTCGAGCATTCGCTCGAAGCGCAGCTTCGTCGCGTCAACGCTGAGCCGCTCGCGGCCGTCGTAGTCGGGGATCAGTTCGTGAAACTTTTCCGCGAACGGTCCCTTCGCCTGGGATAGATATCCCCGCGACGAGAAGTCGGCGTCGCGATACTTCTCCATGCCTTGCGTAACGAAGTGCCAGCCGACGGAGATGCGCAACAGCACGAGCGCGATCACGCCCAGCAGGCCGATCCGAAAACCGGACATACGAACATCATTGTCGCTCAGAGGAACCTCCCCCCAGGAGGGATCAGATGGCCGGTAGCGGCCCCGCGGAGTTCGATCGAACGCTGATTTCGCCCGCGACAGGTGTGCCAGAATCGCGAACCAAACCAACTGACATGCGACCCAGGATTATAAACGCCGGCAAGCCTCTTTGCCACTCCCGGGCGCGCCGTAAACGTGCCAATCCATCAGTCTGTGGGAGGCGTCTCCGACGCCGATGGAGACGACGGTGCTAAGGTCTGCGGTGAGTCTGCCAACCAAGGTGTACGACATCGGCGTCGGAGACGCCTCCCACAGACTGGCATCGCGCCGCTTGACCGTTTGCTAGGATAAAGGTGGATCCAGCCGCCGTGTGAGTCGCCTGTATGACCCCAGATTCCGTTGCAACCCCCGCCAGCGTGGCGGTCCTCGTCAGCGGCGGGCTGGACAGCGCCATCCTCACGGGGCGGCTGTTGCAGACGGAAGCCTCGGTGCAGCCAATTTACATCAGCACCGCCCTGGCCTGGGAAGCGGCGGAACTGTTCTATCTGCGGCGGTTTTTGGAAGCGATCCAGTCCCCCGGACTACGGCAACTCAAGGTCTTGCAGCAGCCCACGGCGGATTTATATGAGGGGCATTGGAGCGTCACCGGTGCGGACGTGCCGGACGCCAGCACGCCGGACGAGGCGGTCTATCTGCCGGGTCGCAATCCGCTGCTACTGGTGAAAGCCGCGATCTGGTGCCGGCTGCACGAGATCGCAAAACTGGCGCTCGCGCCCCTCGGCTCGAATCCCTTCCCGGACGCGACGCCGGAGTTCTTCGATGGTTTCGGCCGCCTGATGAGCCAGGCCACCGGCGGGCCGATTGAAATCCTGCGTCCCTTTGCTGGGCTGCACAAGCGCGAAGTGATGGAGCTAGGGAAAGACTTGCCGCTGGAGCGAACATTTTCGTGCATTCACCCCGTCGGCATGGATCACTGTGGGACGTGCAACAAATGCGCGGAGCGCCGGGGGGCGTTCGCCGCGGCGGGCCTTCCGGACCCGACTCGCTATGCATCTGACCTGAATGCAGATGAGCAACCAATTGCTGACAAAAATCACTAGCCCGACGCGCAAGCGAGGGGGAGTAATCGCTGTGCGATGTTCGACGACTACTCCCCCTCGCTTGCGCGTCGGGCTAGTGTAAAAGATCCTTGATGCGTTCTGAATAAAAGCTCGATTCCCTTATCTCCAATCAACTGGTTCCATCATGTTCCGCGTGACGCGCGAAATTGATTTCTGCTACGGCCATCGCTTGCTCAACTACGACGGCAAGTGCAAGCATCTGCACGGTCACAACGGGCTGGCGATCATTACGATCGAGGCCGAGAAGCTGGACGAGCGCGGGATGGTGCTCGATTTCACCGACATCAAGCAAGTGGTGAGTCGCTGGATCGACGAAAACCTGGATCACCGCATGATCCTGCAGCGCGACGACCCCATCGTGACGGTGCTGCAGGCGCAAGGCGAGCCGCTGTACTTAATGGACTCCAACCCCACGGCGGAGAACATCGCCAAGCTGATTTTCGACATCACCAGCCAGGCCGGATTCCCAATCATCGAATCTAAGCTGTGGGAGACGCCGCATTGCTATGCGACGTATTCCAGGTAGGGGAGAGCGAGTTTGAAGTTTTCAGTGTTCAGTTTTCAGCGGGGAATACAAAGAACTACTCCACTTACTTCCTCCCCCCTCACTTCACAAACCGATACTTTCCGCCCGAAGTGCGTGCCAGGATCTTCATCTGGTTCTCGCCAGCCTGGCTTGCGAACGCGATCGCGTGGATGGGGATTTGTCGCGGATTCAGTTTTGACTTTTTGTTTTTCTCGCGCACGGCGGAGATGATATTCGGCTCGAACTCTCCGTCGGAGAGAAAGTAAATGGCATCCGGCTCCAGGGAAATCGCGTATTCCAATGCCGGCCAGGGATACGTGCCGCCAAACGGCTCAGCGCGTTCCAGCCAAGTGCGCAAGCGGGCGAATTCCTTCGGCACGGCGGGCACCGGATCGTCGGCGTCCATCGGGATTGCGCCGTCGCTATAGAGAATGACGTAGAACCGCTGCTCCGCCGAGAGCCGTTCGATAGAATAGATCAACTCCTCGCGGGCGCGGCGGAAGCGATCCTCGTTATTCATGCTGTCGGAGCAGTCGAGCACATAAACGAAAGACGTACCCTGGCCGCCAAGGCCGAAGAAGTCCGCGCCGAGGCCTGCGCCTGACAGGCCTTTGCCTTCGCCGCCGGTCCCGGCGCCCATGCCGGACAGACCACTGGAATGCGGGGCGATTTCCAACTCAACGCTTGGCCCGTTGACGTTGGCGGCCGCGAAAGCGTCGGTGTCGAAGAGCGTTTCTGGCCCGACGCCGGTTGCCGCCCCTGCGGCGCTGGAAGCCACGCTCACCGTGGACAATTCCGCGCTGGTCAGTGAATCGGCCGCTCCGATCATCTCTGTGAGCAGGGCGACGCCGGAGCTCTTCTCCTGGACGGCGACCGTGAGTAACCCCAAGGCAATGAGCGCCATGAGGTGGCAAACTATCGAAATCAGCGCCGAATGCCAAGTCGAGGCGCGGCTTCGCCAGTGATCGTCGCTCGATTCCGCGACGACATGCGTTTGCGTCACGATGGCGACCTCCCCCGAATGGACCGTGTGGCGGAGGCGGGGGCCGCTGTTCCGGGCACCTCCCGCCGACATCGATCATATCCGTCGCGTGCGCCGTCCGTCAAATTTCGAGGCCAGGCAATTCCGCCACGGCGATAAAATCGACCGTGGTGGCGAGCGATTCGCCGAGAAGGGCTCCAACGCGTTGTCCGTGTTAACCCCGACCCACCGGCGGCACGTCCCCTTCGGCAGCCCGAATCACATCCATGATTTCCTCGGATGTAGCGGCCGCCCGAAGCCGGTCGCGGACGTCAGTCTGGTGGACCAGTGTGGCGATGCGTCCCAAGAGATATACGTGCAGTTCTGGCTGAGCTGCGGGGGAGGCCAGCAAGAACACCAATCGCACCGGCTCGGCCGCTTCCGCCCCGAAGACGATGCCCGTCCGTGAACGTCCGAAGGCCACGAACGGCCGTTTCAACTCCGGGCAGGACGCATGTGGGATCGCTACGCCAAACCCGATGTGCGTGGCGAGTTGCCGCTCACGGGCGATGGCCAGTTCCGCCAAGTGCGCCGCCGCGGGGCAGGCGTCGGCCGGAATCGAGGCCGCCAACTCAGTGATGGCTTCCTCAGCGGTGGTTGCCATCAAGTCGGACACGATGACGCCGGCGTTGATAAGTTCACTGAGGGTCAAGGTAACATCGCGCGGGTATTCATCCTCCATCCGCCCGACGACTTGTTCGAGGATATTCTCCGCCGTGACGAGTCCGAGCGGCGCGCCTTTTTCCTCGACGACGCAGAGCGTAGCGCCTTCTTGTTGCATGAATTGCAATGCAGTTTCGATGGTGTCGTCGGGCCGCACCGCGTGCAGCCGGCGCTGGAGCCGCAGCCAGTTGGACGAGTCCGACGTCTCCGCGATCAGATCCTTGGCCAACAGATAGCCCACGGGCCGCCCGGTGCTGGAATCCACGACGGGCCAGCGCGAGTAACGCTTTTCGGTGACCTTGCGACGGACCTCTTCCAAGCTTTCGCGATCAGTCAGGCGACTGACCCGCGTCCAGGGGACCATGATGCTGCGAATCGGGCGCGTGTTGAGATGGGCGACGTTTTCCAGGATCAATCTCAGTCGCACATCGCGCAATGAGCGGTCGACGACTTCGCGGCTGGCGCCGGTGTTAGCAAGCACAAGTCGCGCGAGCGCCACGGCCGCTTCGCCTTCCTCGAACACGGCCGCAGTCGCGCCGGCGTGTTCCAGGTCGTTGCGCTCGCGCAGATAGTGCGCGCGCACCAGAATGCGCAAATCGGAGTTGAGCGTCCGCGCCGCGGCAACTACCGCAGTCCGCACACGGCTTTGCGGCAACGTCACCACGAGATGCGAGGCGTGTGCCGCGCCGGCCTGCGTCAAAATCGACGTGCTCGCCGCATCGCCGTAGATCGCGCGTTGTCCGGAGCGATTCAATTCCGTGACAGTGTCGACGTTCATCTCAATGACGACGGTCTCCAAACCTGCCTCACGCAGGAGCCGATCGACGGTGCGCCCCACGGGCCCGTAACCCACGACGATGGCCAGTCGCTCCGCAGTGGACGGACTCAACACCTGCGCTCCGGCGGCCAGGCTGGCTTCCCGCGCTTTTCGCTCCGCCTTGGCGTTGAGCAATTTCCACAGCCAGGGAATCGTTCGCAAACGCTGTTCGATGCGCGGCAACGCGCGGAACAGAATAGGGTTCAGCGAGATCGAAAGAATCGCCGTGGCGATCAGCACGTTCTGGCCGGCGTCCGGCATCAGACCGTGATGCCGGGCAAGTTCCGAGAGGACGAACGAGAATTCGCCGATCTGCGCCAGGCCGATCGCCACGGTGAGCGCCGTGCGCGCCGAACTGCCGAGCGCCGCCACGATCACCAGCGCCGTGAGCGGCTTCGCCACGAGCACGATCGCCAGGCCGGCCAGGACCATCAGCGGTTCTTGCCACAGAAAAATCGGATTGAAAATCATCCCAACGGAAACGAAGAACAACACCGCAAAGGTATCGCGCATCGGCAGGGCGTCGGCCGCGGCCTGATGACTGACCGGCGACTGCGCCACGACCATCCCGGCGAGGAACGCGCCCAGGGCCATTGATGCGCCGAAGAAGTAGTACGACGCGGCGGCGACCGCGATCGAAAAGACCAACACTGTGAGCGTGAACAACTCGCGCGAACGCAACCGCGCTACGCGCAGCAACACCCAGGGAATGACCTGCGCCCCCGCCACCAACACGATGCCCGTCAAGGTGGCGAGTTTTAGTAAGGCCATGCCCAGGGATAGCCAAACGTTGGCTTCCACCTTGGCGCCCCCTTCGCCAGTGCCGAGCACCGGAATCAGCACCAGCACGATGACCGTGAAGATGTCTTCCACCAGCAGCCAGCCGACGGCCACGTGTCCCGCGGGCGAATTGAGCGCGTCAGCGTCCATCAGCACGCGCATGAGTACGACAGTGCTGGCCACGGCCATCGCCATGCCGATCACTAGACCGGAAGTGACGGGGAATCCGAACGCGGCAAAGATCATGCCTCCCAGGATCGTCGCGACCAGACTCTGCCCCACCGCGCCGGGAATCGCCACGCCTTTCACGGCGAGCAATTCCTTCAAACTGAAGTGCAGCCCGACGTCGAACATCAACAGGATCACACCGACTTCGGCCAACTGCTGTGCGAGCTTGAGGTCGCCGGCGAATCCCGGCGTGTGAGGACCCACAAGCGTGCCGGCGACGAGGTAACCGACAATCGGCGACAGTCCAACGCGCTGCGCCAGCAGCCCCAGTAGCCAGGCGGCGGTAAAAGCAGTGGCGATCGTGGTAATCAGCGGAAGCTCATGCATGACCCGATAATACCGGGCATGTTTCGTGGCGCACACCGCTGAAATTGGCGCGTGTGGAGGCTCGCAAAATGGTTGCGTGGTTCGCGCAGTTCCGGTAAGTTCTCTCTTGCAGGGGCTAACTGCGCTACAGTTCCGCGCTCTGATTCTGGAGCTTAGCCATGCTGCGTATTGTTTTGAGTTGTGTGCTGGTCTGCGCGCTTTTACGCGTCGCTGTCGCCGCCAAGCCAACCTTTACGCCACTCCCCGACTTCACGCCAACGGACGTCTCCGCCGACGGCACTGTCGTCGTGGGGTACGGCTACGAAGACGTTGAATACCATGCCTTGCGCTGGACGAAGCAGTCTGGAATCGTTCCGATCGCGCCGCTGGGAGGGGCGTCCGACACACGACCCAGCGCCACCTCGGCTGACGGGACAGTAGTAGTCGGCGGCTCGGCAGACCTCGATTTCGATCATTTTCGCTGGACGGCAACAGGTGGCTCCCAACCCGATCCACCCAGATACGAAATCTACGACATCTCCGACGATGGAAACATCATCCTCGGCAACTTTAGCAACATTCAGCCGTTCCTCTGGAGCGAGAGTGAATCGTACCGTTGGCTCCGGCCGCTGGAGGTGTACGAGCCGTACATTACCGCGCTGGCCATGACTGGCGACGCGACTACTATTGTGGGCCACGTCATCACCGGCCCGTCGTCACGTGACTTTGAGCCGATGCGTTGGACCGAGGCGGATGGTTTCCAGACGCTGGGACTTCCTGCCGGCGAGACAGCCGGATACAGCGCAGTCGACGTGACTGACGACGGTGAAACACTGCTGGTGCAAAAAAGTACGCGTTCTGTATTCAAGACGTTTCTTTGGAGTGCCATCACA
This sequence comes from Planctomycetia bacterium, assembly GCA_034440135.1. NCBI lineage: Bacteria > Pseudomonadati > Planctomycetota > Planctomycetia > Planctomycetia bacterium. Next base: position 46,273 of record JAWXBP010000256.1, on the reverse strand, counting down.
GGTTACCGCGAACTCGAGCCCGGAATGAATTTGGCTCCAACGTCGATGTCCGACGACGGTTCGCGCGTGTTTGGATCCTCAGCGGAGATAGGCACATTCATCTGGGATGAATTTCACGGAGCGCGCCCGTTGCAAGAATTGCTTGTTGAGAAATACGGGCTGGGGGATGCACTACAAGGATGGAGTCTGTGGCCACCGCGTGAAGTATCCAGGGATGGACGAACGTTCGCCGGCCGGGGATTCAACGCCGAAGGGGATCAATCCAGTTGGGTCGTTACTGTCCCGGAACCTTCCGGAATCGTTCTCGCTGCCACGACGTCCCTTTCGCTGCTCACTATCGCCTCCAGGCGAAGGCGACGGACGGGACGAAACAATCGACCTGTCGATCGCGATTGACGTGGCACAGCTTCGCCGCTAACGTCTCTCCACTATCGTCGGGGTCATTCTCGTCGTCGGAGGCGATATGCGGCGTTTCATCGTGTTGTTGGCGCTGATTCCCTGGCTGGCTGGCTGCGTCACGGTCAATCGCTATTCGCTGTTCGACACCGCTGACGGCGGCTTTGCCGTCGGAGACGCGGATGTCACGGGCGCCGTGCTGCTGATCGCCGCCGTATCGGGTGCGATTGGCGGCGTCGTGGTCTGGCTTGGCAGCCGATACTGGCGCCGTTCCGCCTCATCCGGGCGCGTCTAACTAGGCGCGCATCGCGGCATTACAATCGGCCGCATGAATCCGCCTTCCCACGCCAGCGCACCGTTCGACGATCGACCCTGGTACGTCCGGGCGGCGATTCCTCGCGATCCGGTGCAACGCCTGTTGTTCGCGTTGTTTCTCGTCTGCTTCTGCGTGAGTTGCATCAACCCGCCGTATTTGCAGTTCATGTTGATGCAGCATGCGCCCACCCTGCCGGCCGCGTTCTTGCTTTGTTTTCTGGCGAATCGTTTCGAAATCAGTCGCCTAAGCTTCGGGTCGATCCTGCTATTTCTCGCCTTGCACACGTTGGGGGCGCGATATCTCTATTCCTATACGCCGTACGACGATTGGGCGCGAGCGCTCATGGGCCGCTCGATCAGCGAGTTGTTCGGGTTCGAGCGCAATCACTTCGACCGAATGGTGCATTTCTCATATGGCCTGCTGCTGGCGATTCCGATCCAGGAATTCGAAAGGCGGCATCTGGGTTTATCGCTGGCGCTCTCGTCAGTGCTGGCCGTGGAATGCATTCTGGCGACGAGCGCGTTGTATGAAATCATCGAATGGCTCGTGGCCGTCGTGTTCACGCCGGAATGGGCCGATCACTTCCTCGGCATGCAGGGCGATGTTTTCGATGGGCAGAAAGACATGGCGCTCGCCACGGCCGGGGCGATGATTTCAATCGGCGTGATGGCGGCGATGCACGTCAGCCGCACTTGGGGCCGGAAGTGATTGCGGATGGAATCAAGCCACCGCGTAGCGCAACGGCGGGTTGTCCTCGCGCTCCACTTCATCCAAGTTCGTGACTTCCAGCCGGCCGTGCTGGTAGAGGTACTCCACATGCGCGCCGGCTTCTTCGAGCGCCAGCAGCACGTCGAAGCCTTGCACTTTGGGATACATCGTGTGCGTGATTTCCTGCACGGTCGGCGGCGCGGGGGCGTCGCGGATGATGTTCGAGACGCGTTCCAGTTTGCGCTCGTGCCCGGCGCGGATTGCTTCGATCCGGCGGTAGACGTCCCGCGTCGGACCCTCGTGGCCGCCCAGGGCGAGATCGAACCCGCCGATGCGCGCGACCTTGTCGAGCGATTCCAGGTAATGCGCCAGCCCCGTGAAAGCGGTGATGCTTTCCGGCGATTGGTGCGGGCTGATGCCGGGCAGGATGTGATCGGTGCTGAGCAGGATATCGCCCACGCCGATGCACAGTTGCCCGGAGCAATGGCCGGGCGTGTGAATGTAGCGGAGTCCGTCCAATTCGTCGCCGTCGCGAAGTTCTCGTTCGACGGACACGCTACGCACATGTTTCTTCGAGAACTGATACGTCCCAATCAGCACTTCCTGCATCTCGGCCGAAACGCCCGCCTGTTGCAGATAGAACCGCACATTCTTCGTTGCGACGATCAGCCGCTCCTCGTAATGTGTCAACACGCGGCGATCGAGCGGGTGGACGGCGACCTCGGCCTGCACGTGCTCCAAGAGGTGGGACAGCCCGCCGAAGTGATCGATGTGGCCGTGGCTGATCACGATCCGCGCCAGGTCCGCCACGCGAAAGGCCTCGTTGAACTGGGTATGGACAGCCTCCAGGCCGGCGAGTAGTTGTTTGTTCGAGGCCCCATAGCCGCTGCCAGTGTCGATGAGCGTGGGCGGCAAATCCCCCAGCAATAGGTGGCAATACACAATGAAGTTGGGGAACGCCTCGCAAGGAATCCGGTAGATGCGCACCCCGGTGCTGGAAACGAACATCTCGACGGGGGGCAGTTCGGCCATGCGGATAGTGGGGGAGTTTGAAGTTTTCAGTGTTCAGTTTACAGCGGGGGACGGAGGCCCCTCCGAAATGGCTTCTTGACGCTTCGCCGAATTCTACACGCCTTCCCCAGGGGTGGCAGGCGCTATAATCACTCCGGGCGTTAAAAACGCGCACGTGACGCGTATGCAGGACCTTCCCACGGCGTTGCCGGTTGAGGAAGTCGGGCAAATTGGTGGGAATTTCCGGCCGCGCGCGTTAGTCTGGAACTTTGACGACGTCCCCGCGGTCCAACTGCCGGGCGCGCCGGACGTCGCACGGTCGAGGCAGTTCTATTCGCAGCAGAAACGGTCACACGCATGTCTTGGCGGAAGTCGCGGAATCGAATGGGGAACGCCTGGCGACCCCGGGTCGAGGCGGCGCTGCACAGCGGTGCTGGCGTCGAGCGGCTGGAAGCCCGCGTAGTGCTCGCCACGATCGGCGTGCAGATGCCGGACTTTCAATTGGTCGACCAGAATCTGAACTCCGACCAGTTCGGCGATACGATCTCGCCGCGCGAGTACCTCCAGCAGGTTTCCGGCTGGTATTTCATCCACACGACGTGAAGCTACTGCCGAAGCCAGTTTGGCTTCCTGGAGCAAATGCAATCGGAACTGCGCGCGATGTTCCCGTTGCAGCAGGTCAATATCCTGGGCGTGAACGAAGAGGGGCAGGAAGCCGATTTCGATCTGATCGACGAAGACTTACCGATTGTCCAGGACGTCGACGCGAACTCTGACCTTAACTCGGATGTTTGGACGAGTTGGGAGATCGAATGGCGCGACGTGGTGATCCTGAATGCCGCCAATGTCGTCACCGACGTCTATAACCTGACGAATAACTCGCTGGCGAACGTCGCGAACTATGCCACGCTGAAACAGATGTTCGTCGACGCGCTGACGGACAATGCACGGCCAAGTCCGCCGACGTCGATCGACCTGCTGCCCGAGGCCGATTCCGGCGGTTCGAGCACGGACAACCTGACCAATTTCAATAACACCGACGCTGCGCATGCCCTGCGCTTGCGCGTGGGCGGTGTGATTGATAGCGCCACGGTGAACGTATTCGCTGGTGCGACGCTGATCGGAACCGGAACTGCCAGCGGCGGCACGGTCGACATCATCACCAACGGCACTGTCCCCTTGGCCGACGGCGCCATCAGCCTGACGGCCACGCAGCAAATTGGCAGCAGCGTCAGCGACGCCTCACCGGCCCAATCGATCACGATCGACGCGACGACGCCGGTGATTTCGTCCGCCGCGGTGACGGCGGCCTCGGTGGGCGTCGCCTACAGCTACGACGTGCAATCGGCGGACGAAAGCGTCCTAGGGCTGACCTACCTGCTAGCCACGCCCCCGGCCGGCATGACGATCAACCAGGACACCGGCGTCATCAGTTGGACGCCGAGCGCTGCACAACTCGGCAACGCGAGCGTCACGGTGCAAGCGGTCGACGCCGCGGGGAACACCGGGACGCAATCGTTCACCGTGGCCGTCACGACGACCAACGACCCGCCCGGGGCGACGGACGACACCGGCGCTACGGACGAAGATACGGCATTGAGCATCGCGGCGCCCGGGGTCCTGACGAACGACACCGATCCGGACGCGTCCGACACGTTGACCGTCACGGCCTTCGACGCCGTGAGTGCGCAAGGCGCCACGGTGGTCGTCAATGCAAACGGTAGTTATGCATATGATCCCCGCGCGTCGGCGATCCTCGGCGCGTTGAACGAAGGCCAGACGCTCGAAGATGCGTTCACCTACACGGTAAGCGATGGCCAAGGCGGGCAAGACATCGCGACGGTCCGCATCACGGTCACCGGCAAGGCCGACGCGCCGCCGCCAACGGCAAGCGTGTCGGACGTCTCGATCGCCGAAGGGAATAGCGGTCAATCGAACCTGGTGTTTACGGTCACGCTCTCGGCCGCGGCGACCAACGTGGTGACCGTGAACTACGCCACAGATAACGTCACCGCGACAGCCGGAACCGACTACACGTTGACTTCCGGCACGCTGACGTTCGCCATCGGCGAGACGTCCAAGACCATCAGCGTGCCGATCGTCGGCGACACCACCGACGAGCCCAACGAGACCTTCGAGCTGGACCTGTCCGCGCCAGTGAATGCCACGCTCGCTGACGCCCAGGCGACCGGCACGATTACCGACGACGATCCATTGCCAACCGTGTCGATCGCCGGCACGACGGTCACCGAAGGGGACTCCGGTACGGTCAACGCGACGTTGACGGTGACGCTCTCGAACCCGAGCAGCCAGGCGGTTACGGTTGCGTACCAGTCGCAGAACGGCACGGCCACAGCGCCGGGGGACTACACCACCACTTCCGGCACACTGACGTTCGCCGCGGGGGAAACCTCGAAGACCATCAGCGTGCCGATCGCGGTCGACGCCGCGACGGAATCGAGCGAGGCGTTTACCGTCGTGCTTTCCGCGCCGACGAATTCCACGCTCGGCACGGCCACCGGAACGGTCACCATCACCGACGACGACGGACCCGGGGCGCTGCAGTTCAGCGCAACGAGCTATACCGTCGACGAAGCGGCTGGCACGGTGACGATTACAGTCACCCGGACAGGCGGCGACGCGGCGGGCGTGACGGTTCAATACGCCACGAGCAACGGCGCAGCCACGGCCGGCAGCGATTACACGACTGCCAGCGCCACGCTGACATTCGCCGCCGGCGAGACGCAGAAGACCCTCACCGTGCCGATCCTGGTCGACGCGGTGTTGGAGCAAGAAGAGACGTTCACGCTCACGCTCAGCGCCCCGGGCGGCGGCGGCACGCTGGGAACGCCGTCCACTGCGACGGTCCGGATCACAGAGATCCAGGAAACGCCGACCGAATCGCTGGTCACGCAAGCCTACGAGGATCTGCTCGGGCGCGAGCCGGAAGACGCTGGATTGCAGTTCTACGCCGATCAACTCGAAGACGGCCGGATGAACGAATTCCAGATGGCTACGGCGATGCAAAATAGCATCGAGTACCGCACGCGGCAGATTCAGGCCATGTACCAGAAGTACCTAGGCCGCGGCAGCGACACGGCCGGCCTGAGCGCCCACCTCACATATCTTGCCGCTGGCGGCACGTGGGACGGTCTGCGCACGACGTTCCTGGGATCGAACGAGTATTATCGCCGCGCCGGCGGTTCGGCGAACGCATTCTTGGCGGCCCTCTACCGCGACGTCATGGGTCGCGCCATCGACCCCGTTGGCCAAAGCGAGTTCGGGCGATTGCTGCGCAACGAAGATCGCGACACCGTCGCCAAACGGCTGCTGGCAACCGACGAGGCGCAGAACAAGAAAGTCACCGACATCTACGACGCCCTGCTGGATCGCTCGGCCAGCGCCGGCGAGGTTGATTTCTACGCCGACCTGCTCTCGCGCGGAATGCGCGAGGAGCAAGTCGTATCGGCCTTTGTGGCTTCGCCGGAATATGACGCTTAGTATGCCTGCCGTCCGTCCGCAGGGTGAGTGCTTGGCTGACGGCTGATTCGCCTGAGATGCGGCGCGGTCAGGCATCAGCGTTAAAAGCACCGGCCATGGCCGTTAGAAACAAGGTTCCCGTGCAGTCAATGTGCGCGGCGCCCTGCTAGAGCGCTCGATTTCGCGGGCAGGGTTAGTCGGCAAAGCCTTCGCTGTCAGGTTCCGCGAATGGCGTCGACGGCGCGTTCGTACCATAGCGCGTCCGTTCGATCGCGTTCTGCAGGTGGTGTTCTGCATTGACATAAGTGCCGCCGGCCCAAGTCTCGAACGATTCGAACGTTGGCACCAAGTGTTGGGCATACGACGAGTCACCAATCAATTGGCGCAAGGCTTGATTCGGACGACTGCTGAGCGGTTCTCGTCGCAGCCAGGCCCAGGGAGTGTTGATATTGAGATTTGCGGTTGACCCTTGCGGGAAATGCATCGCCCAATACGTGGCGAGCCGCAGCAAGCGAAGTTGTCGTGCTCGCTCCCAGGGAAAACGACTGGCCCCGGCCGAGGCAATCCGGACTGCGTCGACTCTCGGCGAAATCGACGCAGGCATGTCGAAACTGCCCGATTCGATCGCTCGCCGCGTCATCAGGTACTCTGTCTTAGGCGCGTCGGCCAACAAATCAACCATTCGTTTTGAACGCACCGCCTCCAATGCGCGTTCCAATAACTCATTTGACTGACCTGGGCGGTCCGCCCAAGTGACAATGGCGTTCGTCGCCAGGTTGTCGACTAACGCTGCTTGGAGACATTGGGAGTGGTTACCGAACCGCGCGATGTGCTGTGCGAAACGGCGCGCGCGCAAATAGTAGTCCAGCGCCTCGTCGAGCTTGCCGTCGTGCTCCGCCAGTTGGCCAGCGACGATCAACAAACCAGCCAGCTTATTGGCCTCCTTGGCCACTCCGGGCATGTCAATGAGACTTGCCGAACTCGGCCGCCGCAACACGCAATCTGCGCGCTGCGTCGCGCTCAGCATCCATTGGAGCGGCTCCGCGTTTAGTTCGAGTATTCCGCGGCGCTCCGCGGCCAATACCCTTGCATTGGGTGCGTAAGCGGCCGTTGGAATGACAACTGCCGGAGGTGCATCCAGCGCGTAATCGTGATAGCTGTTCCACGCCTCGACATAAAGCAACGCCGTCTTGTTCTCCTCCTCGGTCGCCATCCGGTCGTAGTCGGCGAGGTCAAACGGATCGCCCGTCAAGGCGACGCCATTGACCACCGCGGGAATCTCATGCACGCGAAACCAGATCACGCCTGCTGCGACGAGTGCGATCGGCACGAGCACGGTTCCGGCGATGCGCAGCCATTTTCGCCAGCCGTCTCGATAGGTCAGCCAGTCGCTCAGACGCATCCGTGTGGCAATCAGCAGCGCCACGGCGAGCGGGAGGACCGTCCACCACCACGCGATCGATAGCTGCGCCATGAGCATCGCCCAGGCCATCAGCGCGCCGGCGAGCGCGATTCCGGCAGTCGCCGGCAAGAGGGGACTTCGCAACAACAACGACGCGAACTGTCCGGCGATGAAGGGGAGCGCGAGGTAGCAAAACATTGCTTCCAACAAGCTATCTGGAATCGCGGACTCAAGAATCTGCGACCTGGCGTAAGAGTGCGTGCCTAAGGAGGTGTTCCACGCGAACACCGCCAGAATACATGCCAATCCACAAATCAGCGCCACCGTTCCCCAGAATAGCTCGCGCGCCCACCAGACGTCGCGCGGTGAAATCGCGTGTTCGGCCAAGAATCGATAGTGGCTGTCTTCGTGGTCGCCGCGAAACGTCGTGGCGCCCACCAACGTGCAAAGAAACGCGCTGAGCGACGCGGCGGCCAGCATCGCGGCGGACCCAACCGACAAGCCGAATATCAGAAATCGTCCGACTACGAAACCAGCGATCACCGCGACCACGCAATACCCTGCGACCGCGCGCCGCGACTGCCGCCAATCCTGCCAGCACAAACGTAGGATACGCCGCCAACGCGGTCCCAAACCCGTCGTAGAACTGCGCCGCACAACGTTCTGAATGGGTTGGGACCGAACGCGCGCTGGGCGCGGATTCGCCAACCACCCGCGCGCCAAGATCAGGTCGACGGCAAACACCACGGCCACGATGACCAATCGCGCCGGCAGCGCGGACGTGTAGGCCTCCAGCGTCCAGAACTTGTCGACGAAACTGGCAACGATCATGTGCGTCACGGTTGAACCGACGGCCGCAGCGATGACGGCCGAGAGCAACGGTCGGCGCGAGATGAGTGATATCAACGCCCCCCAGGCCAATGCCTCCAGCGCCGCGACGCCCCAGGCTCCGCACAACTGACGCGTGATCTCGTCGGGCGGCATGACGCCGCGTCCAAAGGAGCGCGTGATCAACACCACCGCCAAAAACAATAGCCCCGTACTCGGCACGGCAAACAGCAGCTTGCCGGCGAACACGCGCAGTCCGTCGATGGGCAGCACGCGGAGCCATTCATACGTTCCATCGTCTTTCTCGGCCGCAAACATCGTCGCGCCACAGCCTAGCGCATAGAACGCCGGCAGCCAAACCGTCAGCGCGAACAGGACCGTGACAAACTCTCGCGACGAAGCATATGACCGCGATACGGACATGAGCGCCGTGACCTGCAGCAGCATCGCCAGCGCGAAGAATGTCAACCACAGACTGCGCAGCAACCGGTACTCTTTCCAGGCGACATGCCAGATGGGCGTCATTGTTCACCTCCCTGCGAGGCGCCGCTAGAAGCCAGGTAGGCGACGAAGATTTCCTCTAGCGCCGGCGTGCGCACCTCGACCTGTCGCACCATCGGATTGCTGCGCAGCCGGTCGACCTGTCCGTTCACCGGTCCGCGAATTAATACCTGCCACTGGCGCAGTTTGCCGGCGCGCCGGAGAATCTCCCCGCCCACGTCCGGCGGCGCGCCGATTCCTTCCGCGAGCGTGATCGTCAGCTCCTGGACTTGTTTCTTCAACTCTTCCAGCCGTTCGAAGAGTACCAATCGGCCTTCATGAAGAATTGCCACGACGTCGGCGACGCGTTCCACTTCGCTAATCTGATGGCTCGACAGCAGCACGGTTCGCCCGTCGGCGGCCAGGTCGACCATGCTCTCCAGGAATTCGCGCCGCACCAAGGTATCGAGCCCCGACGTCGGTTCGTCGAGAATCAACAACCGCGGTTCATGCGCCATCGCCAGCGACAGCGCGACTTTGGCACGAGTTCCCTTCGACAGCGTCTTGATCTTGCGATCGGCGGGCAAACCGAATTGGGCGATCAGTCCCTGGTACCGCGCTAAGTAGCCGGGCGGATAGAAGCCAGCGGCGAACCAACCGATTTCGCCGACCGTCATCCACTCGTACAGCGTCGGCCGCTCCGACACGTAGCCGACCGATCGGCGAATCTCCTCGCCGTGTTCCTTGCTATACATCCCCAGCACGTGACACGAACCGGCGTCCGGCTCGGTGAGCCCGAGCATGATGCGAATGGCGGTTGTCTTGCCAGCGCCGTTTTCTCCCAGCAGCGCGCACACCACGCCCGGCGGCACTTCCAGCGACACCTGATGGAGCGCCGTCTGCGATCCGAAACTCTTGGTGACATGGTCGAGTCTGATCACCGCGTCCATTTCACACCGCCTCTCGTTTGAGTTCGCGTTCCAGGGTTTGCAGTTCTTTTTCCACGAGCTTGCGGACCTCGTCCGCTTCCAGCCCACTGGTCATCGCCTCGTGCAGCACGTTCCGCAGGCGCACTCGAACCAGATCGCGCCGATCGTTTCGGCATTGCGAACGCGCGTTGACCGCCACTTCCAGCCCGGTTCCGCGGACTGCCTGCAGCACCGCCTCGTCCTGCAACTGCCGGTAAGCCCGGGCGACGGTGTTGGGATTGATGGCCAACTCACGGGCCAACTCGCGCACGCTGGGAACCAGTTCGCCGGGCCGCAGCGCTTCGCTCGCCACGGCGAATTTCACTTGCCGGACGATCTGCTCATAGATCGCCAGGCCGTTGTGAGGATCGATCGAAAGAAACATCGCAGGGCCTCATGTGTACTATTGTACTAGTACAGTATTGCGGTCGCGTCGCGATGTCAAGAGCTCGCGATTGCAGAAAAACAGGCTGAGTCGCCATTGATGGTCGAGGCCTCAATGTTCTACACGCCTTCTTCCAGGCATTAGGAAGCAACCACGAAAGTCACGAAAGGCACGAACGCCTTGTTGTGCCAGGGATTGCGGCGTGAATGCCACAGGCAAATTGGTGCGAACGCTGGCTATGGATTGGCCACCTTGGATGTACCAAGGCCTCCTAATGTTGGTGCTTTTCGTGCTTTTCGTGGTTCCTGCTGAGTCGTGTATTCCACCGAGGGCCGATGCGCTGGAGGTTGGTCGCGGATTAGAAAGTAGCGGCCGCGGGAGGCCGTTTTCCGACGGCGGCGTCCCCGTCCGCCCCCTCAGTAGGGCTAATTTCGCGGGAGAATGAAGATTTCCCCCTTTTTTCTTCGGCCGGGGCGAACCTTTTTTTCCGAATGGTACTCTCAGCAGGGGTACCATCGTATTTTCCGTCCGGAGGGCGGAGCGTATGATGGTAGGCTTGCGGTGCTGAGCGGACTTTTTGGCGGCGGGCTACATCAGCCGGCCGCTGACGTCCCGGAGCACGGAGCGAACTGAACGGCGTCCGATGGTCGGACGCCGGGTGCGGCCCACCAACGGGCCACGGTCCTCGGGTTTATCTTTTTACCCTCGGATTCTCTATTTCGGGCGCGGATGCGCAAAGGAGCGACCCATGCGTTGCAACACAAACATTACCGTCAACACGATCAATGTCATTGGCAATTGCCAGGACTTCGTCGTCGTCGTTACGGGTGATGTTGTGCGCATGATCGCAGGCGCGCGCCATCTCGCAACGAGGCACGCCACGGCGTTGCCGGCACGACTGTGGAAACCGCTGAAAGAGCGTTCCAAGTCGTGGCTCTCGGAATCCTATGCGGGGCTCATGTCGAGCTCGTCGTTCGTGGGATTCCAGAGTCAACCGGTGTGTGGCGTGCCCTGTTCGTCGTGCGGAACTGCGTGAAGGGTCGGTAGTCGACCCCACTCAATCCGCTCCTAACGACGAACGGCGGCACGACGACCGCGGCCGGTAGCGATGGTACGTACCCATCGCTTACCAAGCCGGCTCCCGCGGTCTCTTCCTGCGTGCTTTGAAACCTCGTTCGTGCAAGGAGAGACTCCAATGACCGCTTCAACTGCCCCCGAGGCAGAGGAATACTCACAGCTCGCGCTCGACGTGCGCGCGGCGCAAAATGGCGACCGCGCGGCGTTCGGAGCGTTGATTCAGCGTTACGAAACGACCGTCTACAGCATCGCGTTGCGGCGCTTGCGGAATCATGCCGAGGCCCAGGAGTTGACCCAAGAGGTCTTCGTCCAGGTCTTGCGCAAGATCGGCCAGCTCCGTGAGCCGGATGCATTCCCGGGCTGGTTGCGTTCGATCACCCAGCGGATGGCAATCAATCGGGCCGTGCGCGGCGGCGGCGCCGTGCCGACCGATCCGTCTTCGCTCGAAGCAACTTGTGCCGAGCCGGAAACCCCGCTCGGCCGGGCGCTCGCGAGCGAGCGGGCGGAACAGGTCCGCGACGGTTTGCGCCGGTTGGGCCAGATGGACCGGGAGACGTTGGTGGCGTTCTACGTCGAAGGCCAGTCGTTGGCCGAGATGAGCAACGCTTTCGAGTCTCCGGTGGGCACCATCAAGCGCCGGTTGCACGTGGCGCGGAAGCGCCTCGCGCGGGAGTTGGAAACGATGGCGGTGTAATGGCCGAGACCCCGAATTCCGGGCAGGAAGTCACTGGGTGGACTTCCGTGGGGTCGAGGCCATTCGCCGCCGGTCGTTTCCGCTTTTTCACATTTCACATTTCACATTTCTCACCGCGGAGACGCGGAGATACCAAGACAATACCATGAACGACGAACCGAAACTGCGATACGATCTTTGGCACCTGTTGGGACTGATAGCGCGGCGCAAGGAGGCCGGCGCGGCGGAGCCTGAGACTTGGAATCCGGACCGAGAACTGGTCGCCGGCAAGCGGCCAGGGACCGAGCTGGCGGACCGAATCTTAAACGGGCGGACCTTATCGCGGCGCTATCAAGAGGCGATGGAGCTGCATACCGTGGCCCATTAGCCACGCGATGTTGATGAACTGATCCGGTCAACCTCGACAAACTGTGGGAGGCGTCTCCGACGCCGATGGAATGGTCGCGGCGACCGCGCAAACTGAGCGGGCCACATCGATCGCTCCATCGGCGTCGGAGACGCCTCCCACAGGTCATTTCCGGGAATGCGCTCTAAGGGTTTCGGGGCTTCACTGAGGCGGTTACAATCCCTGGCGGCGTGCGTGTTCTAACGCGCGCTCCCGCCTCGGACTTGTCACTCGCGCCCCGGAAGGTCTCCCGCATGAGCACCGCCCCTCGCCGCTGGTATCACGAACTGAACCGGTATCACTGGTTCGTGCTGATCGTGGCGGCGCTGGGCTGGTTATTCGACACGATGGACCAGCAGTTGTTCAACCTGGCGCGCCAGCCGGCCATGGTGGAATTGCTGGCGCCGTCGCCCGGGCAACGGCCTGACGACGCGGTCGTGCGCGAAGGCATCACGCAAGTCACTTCGATCTTCATGATCGGCTGGGCGACCGGCGGCATTTTTTTTGGCGTGCTGGGGGACCGCTTCGGCCGCGCCAAAACGATGATGCTGACAATTCTGCTGTACTCATTCTGCACCGGATTGAGCGCATTCTCAAAGGGCTTCTGGGACTTCGCGCTGTACCGCTTTCTGACCGGCCTCGGCGTAGGAGGGGAGTTCGCTGTCGGCGTGGCGCTCGTCGCGGAAGTGATGCCCGATCGCGCGCGGCCGCATGCGCTAGGGCTCTTGCAGGCCCTATCCGCGGTAGGCAACATCACCGCGGCGCTGGTGGGCTTAAGCCTAGGTCAACTCGAGCAAACCGGAGTGATCGACAATTGGGACCTGTGGGGCATCAAGTTCACCCCCTGGCGGCTAATGTTCGTCATCGGCACATTGCCGGCGTTGTTGGCTATCGTCATTCGCAAGCGACTCAAAGAGCCGGAACAATGGAAGGCGCTCGTCGCCGCGCACAAGAACGACGGCGGCAAGCAGCTTGGTTCGTATTCTGAATTGCTCGGCAACCCCGAATTTCGCCGCCGGGCGCTCGTTGGGCTGGCGTTGGCCACGTCCGGCGTCGTGGGCGTCTGGGGGATCGGCTTTTTCAGTCCGGAATTGATCCGCTCCGTGTTTACGCGGCAATATCATGCCGAGGCGCGTGAACAAGGTGCTGCGGCGGAGGACCGCGCGTTTCTGAATCTGCTTGTGCAACAGCCAGCGACGCTCGATGCGATCGCCATCAAAGTCAACGCCGCGGACTTGATCAACCTGACGGCGGACGATCGGGACGCCTCGGCCATTTACACGGCCATTCTGGAACAGAAGAAGTCCGGCCAAGCGATCACCAAGGAGGCCGTGTTAGAGCAATCGGCCAAATTGCCGGCGGGCGACGCCGAAGCAGTGCGCACGCGCCGCGCCGCATATCTCAACGTTGAGACGACAGGCGCCGCGCCGACTCCGGAGGCGATGCAATCGCATGTTGATCGCATCGCCGGCCGTACGCAGGGGATCAAGGGGAGCCTGACTTCGCTTGCCGGGCTGACGCTGTTCGTGCAGAACATAGGCGCGTTCTTCGGGATCTACATGTTCACGACGCTGACGCACTACACCGGACGCCGGTTCGCGTTTGCCGTGTCTTTCATCTTGGCGATGCTGAGTACGATTCTCGTGTTCTCGTCGTTCAACGACGTCACCGATTTCTATTGGATGATCCCGCTGATGGGCTTCTGCCAGTTGTCGGTGTTTGGCGGGTATGCGATCTATTTCCCGGAGTTGTTTCCCACGCGACTGCGGAGCACAGGCACGTCGTTTTGCTACAACGTGGGACGCTACCTTTCCGCCAGCGGCCCCCTGTTCCTCGGGTATCTGAGCAACAACGTCTTCAGCGATTACGCCGAACCATTGCGACCGGCCGCGATCACGATGTGCTCGGTTTACCTGATCGGCCTGTTGGTGCTGCCGTTTGCACCGGAGACGAAAGATCGGCCGTTGCCGGAGTAAGAATCGCTTGATTGCGCCGCTTGCGCGCGATAAGCCCAGGGAAGGCCGTCGAGAATCTACTTGTAGTCGACGATTGTCGAGGGCCTTCCCTGGGCTTGAGAGGGACGGCGCTGTGCTACTGACTTACGGGCCTGTCAGCAGGCCGCCGTACCAGTGGTCGTGGTAGGCCGGTTTCGCTCTGCCTCCGCCGCCGCCGTACGTGGGCGACGCGGAGAAGTTCGGCGTGGGGCGGCGGGCGGCCTGTTGTTGATTCGCGCGGCGCTGGACTTCCGGCTGGACCAGGCTCTGATAGCGCGGGTTGTACGAACTGGTCGGCCGGACCAGGTTCAAGTACGGGCTGATGTTTTTGTTGTGGTAGTAGTACTTGTCGATCGTGTAATTCGCGGCCGATTTCGGCACGTTCCGCGTCGTCTGGTACTGGTCGCGATAGTAGTCCGAGTACGACCTGTTTTGCTGATACTGCGCGAAGGCAACATCGGCAGCGCCGAGCACAGCGGCCAGCACGGCGACGAGTCGACGAATGTTAAGCACGTTGAACATAGGGCTGGTATTTGCTTGGCGCTAGCGGCGCGGGACGACCTTGGGCGTGTCAGTGCGAATCTCGGTATCGACCGGAGGCTCGAGGAGTTCCTTCACTCGCGGTTCCGGCACATCGATACGGTTGCGGCGGAGTTCCGCACTGATGTCGTCCAACGGAACGTTGCCGTCTTCAACCGCTTCGTTCGCCGTTTCCGCCGGTAATGTGCCTTCGAAGCGTTGCATCACTTCCCGCCAGTCGGTGAGGATGATGCCTTGCGACTTGAAGTGCTCTCGTACCGCTGGATCGAGCAGCAGTTCGCGATCCCAGACCATTTGTTGCCAGCGCGGCGTCAGTCGCTTGAGCGCGTTCGATTCCTCGGCGGCGCGGAAGTACACCTCGGACAAACCCGGCGGCAATTGCGCGATCATCTCCAACAGCGCCGCGCGCTTGGCTTCGTAGGTTTCGCCTTCCGGCGCGATGCGCAGCTCGTCGAGCTTGGGCATGGGATAGCGAGAGATCAGATCGACCAACCCTTCTTCCACCGGCATCCCATTGCTCGCGAAGAGTTCGAGCATTTCCGGCTTCAGTTCCACGACAACGGCCGGAATCCAATACTCCTGCGCGAGGCGCATGTAGATCTCGGCCAGGTCGACGCGTGAGAACAGCACGCCCTTGTGCGTCATCAGGTGCGTGGGGCGGATGCCAGCTTTCAGGCAGCGCTCAATCTGTGCGCGGAGCTCGTGTTCAATCACTTTCGGCGAGGCGTTCATTTCCAAGCGACGCAGCGAGCCAGGCAGACGGCCTTCTTCATCGATCAGTCCCGCTAGTTGTTGTGGCTTACCGGCGGGGCCGAAGCGGTAGGCGTCCCCTTCAGAAAGCAGCGTGAGCATGACGCCGAGTTCTTTCTCGGGATGATGCTTGCGCCAGGTCGTCACGTCGTCGAACCAAGGGCCGACGACCATCACCTCGGCGCTGACGCGCAGTTCCGGCTGGGCGAGGATTTCGCTCACCGCGGCGTTCGTCTCGTACGCCCAGCCGAAGTGCGTGACGCCGAGAATCACTACGCGATCCTCCGGCCCGTAGCCGAGCTTCTCGGCGCTGGTGATCGCGTGGGCCGTGGCCGGCGCGAGCAGGGCAATCAGCAGAATCGGCAGCATCGTTCGCAACCGCAAGCAGTGAGTATTCACCGTGGCTTCCTCAATCCGGGGCGCATGACAGAACGGGCCATGCCAACTATTGGACCGGGGAAGTGTACGCCACGCAAACCGATTCGCGGCGGCGATCAATCCGGAGGATTCACCACGGAGTCACGGAGGCACGGAGGAGAAAAGTGAGGTGGGGGAGACACTTTGAAACTCGGAAGCGCTGAGACGCGGAGGAATTCAGGAGTGGAATGGAAAGCGCAAGAGTTTGAAGTTTTCAGTGGACTTGGGAGGCGATGTTTTCTTGGTTCGGCATTCGCCATTCATCGGTAACTGCAAATCTATTCGCGTTTCGTACGACTCCCCCTCGATCTTCTCTGTGCCCCCGTGAGTCCGTGGTGAATCCTACTACCGGTCCATGCGGAAGGCGTCGAGCGGGACACTGGTTGATTCACCGCGCAGGAGTTGCCTCATCACGACGGCTGTGGCGGGCGCGAGTTGGAGGCCGCTGCGGTAGTGGCCGGCGGCGATGAAGGCGTTGTCGTAGCCGGGGATGCGCCCTAAGTACGGGAGGCCGTCCGGCGTGCCGGGGCGAAGTCCTGCCCAGCAACGTTCGACTGGCGCGGATGCAAGGCCAGGGGCAAGCGCGCCGGCCATTTCCAGGAGTCCGCCGATGCCCTCAGCCGTA
Organism: Planctomycetia bacterium; assembly: GCA_034440135.1. Taxonomy (NCBI): domain Bacteria; kingdom Pseudomonadati; phylum Planctomycetota; class Planctomycetia; species Planctomycetia bacterium. The sequence goes on along the minus strand of JAWXBP010000256.1, from coordinate 29,817 downwards.
GTGCGCGTGTCGAAGCCGACGTGTTCCATTGTGGACCCGACCAACACGCGGCCATCAACGCGTGGCACCAGGTAGCGCGGGCCGCAGTTGATGATCCGCCGCAATACCGGACGCCCCGGGTTGAGCAGCGCGATTTGTCCGCGCACCGGCGTCACGCCCAGCGTGACGCCGAGTCTCGAGGCAAGGCTGGAGGTCCAAGCGCCCGCGGCAAGGCACACTTGGCTGGCGGCGAAGTCGCCGCTCGCGGTGCGGACGCCTGTGAGTCGCGCATCGTGCTTGATGAAATCGAAGACTTCCGCGCCGGCGATGATGTGCACGCCATGTTGCGCACAGCCGGCCAACAATGCGCGGACAAATCGCGGGTTGCGAATCTGCGATTCGCCGGGCAAGTGATAGGCGGCCGCGACGTGTTGGCAATGCTGTTGGGCGGCCGGCATCGCTTCCGGTTCCCAATCGGGGAGTTGCCGTGGTTCGATCGGCTGGTGTTCGATGCCGAGCGATTGCCAACCGTGTTGTTCTCCGGCCAGCCAGTCCGCTTCTTGGGCATTCGCTGCGAGGTAGATTGCGCCCGTGGGGCGATATTCGACGTCGATGCCGGTTTGCTCCAGCAGCTTTGCCGCCCAGCGCGGATGCAGTTCGCCGGAGAGTTTTGCGAGTTGTAGGAACGTGTCGACGGGATCTCGCGGCGCCGGGGGAATCATCCCGGCGCCGGCCCAGGAGGATGCGCGACCAGGTTCCGCGCGATCGAGGACGTGAACTTTCGCGCCGTTGCCGGCGAGTTCATACGCCAGCGAGAGGCCGATCGCGCCGCCGCCGAGAATCAGGACGTCGCTTGTTTGCATAGTTGCGTAACTCTTGCGAGCGTCGACCATGGTCGCCTTTCGCGGAGCGAAAGGAGACTATGCCGCGCGGCTAGTTCAAGAACCGGCGTACCGCTACGCAACTGGCTTGGCCTTGCGGCGTGACGCTGGGGCTCAAGAAACTATCGCCGGGGGATTGATGATCTTGGGTCACTGCGCAGACCGGGCAGTCGGGGTCTGGGGTTTCGTAGTTCAGGAGCGGGAACAATTGATGGTGCTGGAGTGCCAACACGCCGGCGATCAGTTCGACCAGTCCGCTCGCTGCGCCGAGATGTCCGAAGTAGCTCTTCGCCGCGGTAACCGGCAGGCGTTCTGTGAGATCTCCGAAGACGTCCCGAATCGCGCGGGCTTCGTCGAGGTCGCAACCGATGGTGCCGAGGCCGTGGGCTTGCAGGTGGCCGACATCAGCGGGATCCAGGTGGGCATCGCGGAGTGCGCCGCGCATGGCATTCGCCAGCGATAATTCGCGGCGCGCGACAAAGTTCCGACCGCTGGCGCTGGACGACGATGCGCCGACGACTTCGGCGTAAATGGTCGCGCCGCGGGCTTGCGCGTGGCCCAGTTCTTCGAGCAACACCACGCCGGCGCCTTCCCCCAGCACTTGCCCGGTACGATGGAGATCGAACGGGCGACTGGCCTTTTCCGGAGGGACGCCGTCCGTCGCCAGCGGTTCTTGCTGTACGGCGTGGACCATCTTCATGGGATGAATTCGGGTGCCGGTGGCGCCGGCGAGCATCACCTCCGCGTGGCCGCGCTGGATCACGCGGAGCGCTTCGCCGACGGCGAGGTTGGCCGAAGCCTCGCGCTGCGTGAGGGAATTGTTCGGGCCGCGCAGGTCGTTGTAGATGGCAATGTGGCTGGCTGGCATGTTGGGCAAATACTTAAGCAGCCAGAGCGGCGTCATCCGCGTCATGCCTTCGGTGGCCCAACGGGAGAAATCGAACTCGCCGTCCGCCACGCAGTTCTGGATGCCGGCCGTGAAATCTTCCGGCTCGGTGATCATATAATCGGAGCCGAAGACGACGCCTGCGCGTTCCGGATCGAGCACGCCGGATTTCAACCCGGCATCCTGCCAGGCGCGTTGCGCGGCGGCAACGCCCATCTGCGATTCGCGGCACATCATCTTGATGGCTTTGCGGATCGCTTTCTTTTGATCCGGTTCAAGCTGGCCATAATCATCGATCGCCCCGGTAAACGACCGCGCCGGAGCGCCGAACGACATCGGCGCCGCTCCCGCGGGCATCTCGGGCATGTGAACGACGCCGCTACGGCGCGCAGCCAGCGCGGCCCACAGGTCGTCCTTGGTGTTTCCCAACGGCGAGACTACCCCCAAACCGGTAATCACAACCCGCCGGGCCGAACGTGGTGTCACTTCCCCGAACCTCCGGCCACGATAATCGCTGCCCGCCCCAAATCCGCCCTGAGGCGCGGAACTGGCATTCTAGACCGAAAAGTCTGGATTCGTCGAGGTAGGGGGTGGGGCGTGGTAGGTGGGAAGGCGCCCGTTCGCGTCCATTGCAGACGCACGCGACGCCGGCATGGGGTGGAGGGGACACGCCCGGTATACTTGGCCCTGTTTGAAGTCATAGTTGGGGTGCCACTGACGGCTCGTCCGCCAGTGTGTAGCGACGTCAACTCCGGCACTGGCGGACGAGCCGTCAGTGGCACCCATCCATGCTCCGGGCCCGTTTTTCAAACTGAGCAATTGTCCTTTCGTCTAATCCGGTCCGCCCTCTTACGGCTACCTGCGCCAGGCCTTGTTTCATGAATATCCAGCCGCTCGATCTGCGCAAACTCAAGGTCTTTCCGCTGAAGGATCGGCATCATCTGACACGCGCGGATGACATTCTGGTCGATCCCGCGTCGCCGCCGAAGCCGGTGTCCGCGGCCAATCAAGCGACGATCGACCAATGCGCCGAGCGGATTCTCTTCGCCCAGGAGCGGGAAGCGTCGATCATGCTGATCTACGGCGCGCACCTATTGAGGAACGGCGCCGCACAGATTTTGGAGCGGATGATGGCGCGCGGCTGGCTGACGCATTTGGCCACGAACGGCGCGGGAACCATTCACGATTGGGAGTACGCCTGGTTCGGCGCGTCGACCGAGAGCGTCGAAATGAACGTGGCCTCGGGCACATTTGGAACCTGGCATGAGACAGCCACCAACATTCATCTGGCGATCTTGACCGGCGCACAGGACGGACTCGGCTACGGGCGGGCGCTCGGGCGTTTGATTCATGAGGATGGCGTGACGCTGCCGGAAGCCGACGCGCTGACGCAAGCGATTGCACGCGATCCGGAGCATCCGCTCACTTCGGCGCGCGCGGATTTGTTGCGGGCGATGCGCGAACAAGCATGGCCGGCCGGGCGGATCACCATCGAGCATCGCTGGAAGCACGCGTCGATCATCGCCCAGGCGTATCGCCATGGCGTTCCGGTGACAGTGCATCCGGGGATCGGCTACGACATCATCTCGAACCATTCGGTGTTCAGCGGCTCGGCGATCGGCCGCGCCGCGGAATGGGACTTCAAGCTCTTCGCCGGATCGGTCGCCGGTCTGGACGACGGCGTGGTCCTCTCGGTCGGCTCCGCGATCATGGGCCCGCAGGTGTTTGAGAAGACGGTGAGCTGCGTGAACAATCTGCGGTTGCAGGAAGGTCGTCAGGTCCTCACCCGGCAATCGATCTTCGTCGTCGACTTACAAGACGGCGGCGGCTGGGATTGGACTCACGGAGAGCCGCCGAAATCCAACCCTGCATACTATCTCCGCTTCTGCAAAAGTTATTCACGCATGGGGGGCTCCATGCAGTATTTGCAATGCGATAACGCGGCGTTTATTCATCAACTGTATGCGGCGCTCCTGCGACGTGGGGCCTGAGCGAGGACATCGCGGGCTTGGTGATCCACCCAGAATTAGAATTAAGCTGTCAGGGCGGCGGCTGTCCTGAGACCATTAGTCACGACCCGCCGGGTCGAGCGTGGCATCACTTCCCAAAGAATCTGCGGACACGAAAATCCCCTCGCGCCTCAAATCCGCCCTGAGACGCGTAACTGGCGTTCTAGACCGAAAAGTCTGGATTTTTCGACGTAGGGGAGATTTGCGGCAGCGCGAATCGGTTGCTTCGCGTAAGCCGCTAGAACGACTGTGGGAGGCGTCTCCGACGCCGCTGAATTTGGCGTTTTGTACGAGAAAATCCGGTAGCGCGGTGCTCACGTCGTTCGCATCGGCGTCGGAGACGCCTCCCACAGGCGAGTGCTATTCCGCCCTGGCGCGATGCGCCGTTGGCTTGTCACTCCCCACGCGCCCACTTATAGTAAGACCTTCCTTGGCCGGTTGTGGTGAGTCCCGGGGGCAAGCCGGGCTTCGCAGGGAGATTTCGAACCTCGTGCGACGCGGCGTCGTAGGACTAGATTAGCTGCCGGTCTTTTCGAGAGTTGCGCCGATTTCCGGGCACGTGTTGCCTTGGCGCGGGCGCTGCTCCATCGCCGAGTCCGGCAGTTGTTCCTTGTCCGCCGTTCGCGCCGGATGAGCCGTTCTCCGCTTGAGCCGGGTCCACTTCATTGCTGATTCCATCCGTCTAGTCATATTTCCTGAGAGGGAGCCTTCCCTATGGGGGCTGTGGTCACCGCTCCGGTTGTTGAACCGGCCCAGCAGACCGACGTGGTCATCGAGACCCGCAACCTGACCAAGGTCTATCGCGATTTCTGGGGCCGCCAAAAAGTGCGGGCCTTGAACGCATTGGACCTGGAAGTCCGCCGCGGCGAGATCTTTGGACTGCTCGGGCCGAACGGCTCAGGCAAGTCGACGACGCTCAAGCTGCTGCTCGGACTCTTGTTCCCCACCAGCGGTCAAGCGTTGATCTTCGGCAAGGAAGCCACGGATGTGACCAAGAACGAACGCCTCGGCTACCTGCCCGAGGAGTCGTATCTGTATCGCTTCTTGAACGCCGAAGAAACGCTCGATTTCTACGGGCGGCTGTTCAACATGTCGAAGGAAACCCGCCGGCAACGGACGGCGGAGTTGATCGATATGGTCAAATTGAATTGGGCAAAAAAGCGCCAATTGCGCGAATACTCCAAAGGTATGACGCGCCGCATCGGCCTCGCCCAGGCGCTGATCAACGATCCAGAACTAATCCTGCTCGACGAGCCGACCAGCGGCCTCGACCCGATCGGCACGCGAGAAATGAAAGAGCTGATCATCCGGCTCAAGGAACAGGGCAAGACGGTCGTGATGTGCAGCCACTTGCTGGCCGACGTACAGGACGTCTGCGACCGTATCGCCATTCTGCATCAAGGCGAGCTCAAAGAATTGGGCCGCGTCGACGACTTGCTGATGCAGCAGGACGTGACCGAGATCCAGGCCAAGGGATTGAGCGAAGCGGCCAAGCAGGAAATCCAGGACGTCATCCGTCGCCATCACGCCGAGACGATTTCGATCGGGCATCCCAGCAGCACGCTGGAAGACCTGTTCCTGGAAATCGTCCGCGACAGCGAGGCGCGTCCCGGCAAACGGATTCGCAACTAAGTACAAGCATCAAGAGAACCACACTAGCCCGACGCGCAAGCGAGGGGGAGTTGACGATTGATTTGAGTGAGACGTGTCATTTGTTTCCGCGTCCGCTCCCCCTCGCTTGCGCGTCGGGCTAGTGGAGCAGCTGCCGTGAGGGCGCTTAGCCCGACGGCCCCGATGAGCATCCCCTTTCTATTCGAACTCAAGATGAATTCGCGATAACGTCATGTTGCTGTCTTACGTGATTGAAAACACGCCGCTACGGTACTTCGACTGGATCGGCAGCGCTTCGCTGCAATGGGTGATGGTCGTCGGCATCCTGGCCTTGGTCGTGGTCGCCGCTTCGTTCCTGATCGGCACGATTCTGAACGGTCCGTGGCGGACCGAGCGCGTGATGTATGGCGTGCTACGCGACGCCGCCGGCGACCTGTTCCGCATCTCACCGCGACGCGTCGGCGCATTGGCGCGGCTGGCCATCCAAGAATCGCTCAGCCGTTGGGTGCTGGTGGCGCTAGCCGTGTTCGTCGTGGCGGTGATGTTTCTCTCCTGGTTCATGCGCGATCGCGCCGTCACCGCCTACATCGACTATCTGATGTTCATCACCGCGGTGCTGGTGATCGCCGTGTGTTGCTTCTTAAGCGCTTTCAGTTTGCCGACCGATATCGCCCAGCGGACCATCTATACCATCGTCACCAAGCCGGTGCGCGCGAGTGAGATCATCCTGGGGCGGATCATTGGCTTTTCGACCGTCGGCACGACGCTGCTGGTCGTGGCTTCGCTGATCGGCTATGTCTTCGCCGTCCGCGCCGTGACCCACGGACATTCGATCGATCCGACGGCCGTGACCACGTTGACCGATCAACGTGACGGCGCCGTGATCGGCTACGAAGGCACGATTCGCGACGACAGCGGCCATTCACACTATTTTTCGCTGGACAAGGAAGGCCACGGCGCCACCTCGGTCGAGCGCGGTCACTACCACGAAATCACGTTACTGCCGGGCGAGGGAGACGCTCCGGCGACCTACGCCGTTACTGGCCCGCTCGGCGTGTTTCAGGCACGTGTGCCGATCATCGGTGATTTGAAATTCACGACCCGCGAAGGCGGCGAAGGGGGCGGCGTCAACGTCGGCGATGAATGGGAATACCGCAAGTTCATCGAAGGCGCCACGCAGGCCAAGGCGATCTACACCTTCAGCGGGCTGCGCCCCGAATTGTTCCCGGAAGATCAATATCCGCTGGGAGTACCGATCGAGCTGAACCTCGGCGTGTTCCGCAGCTATAAGGGCGATATCACCCGCGGCATTCTCGGCAGCCTGCAAGTCCACCGTCCCGGCAATCTGGAAGCCAAGGCGGAAGAGCAATTCTTCACGGCGAAGGAATTCGTCTCCGATCGCAAGTATATTCCGCGCAAGTGGACCACTGCCGACGGCAAGGAGATGGAGCTGTTCCGCGACATCGTTCGGGACGGGCAAATTGTCGTGGAACTCTCCTGCGAAGAGCCAGCGCAGTATTTCGGCGTGGGCCGCAACGACGTGTACCTGCTGGCGGGCGAGCAGCCGTTTCTTTGGAACTACGCCAAGGGCTGCCTGGGCATCTGGTTCCAAATGGTGCTCGCCACCACCGTGGGCGTGATGTGGAGCACGATCGTTAATACGGCCGTGTCGCTGTTGTCCACCATCGGGTGTCTGGTGCTGGGCTTCTTCACGGACATGCTGGTCAACATCGCCACGGGGCAGAACCTTGGCGGCGGCGTGTTCGAGTCGATGATTCGCATCGCCAAGCAGGAAAACCTGACGCAGCAACTGGACGCCACGGTCAGCACGGAAGTGGTGAAGAGCGCCGATCACGTGGCGAACAGATTTCTGCGCGTGGTCTCGTACATCCTGCCGGATTTTTCCCAGTTCTATAATGTCGGCGCGGTGGCCAACGGCTACGACATCGGCGGCGACGCGATGCTGATGCAGTTGACGGCCGCCGTGGCGTACTTCGTGCCGATTGCCGTCGCCGGCTACTTCTTCCTGAAATTGCGTGAGTTGGCGAAATGAATCCTCGTGCCGCGTTTTTTCGCAAAGTCACCTACCTGGGCCTGATCGTGCTCTTGTTGGTGCCGCTCTCGCTGATCGGGATGCCGGCCAAGAAGTCGGACGGCAGCGGCGGCGGCGTGCTGGCGGAGTTGCGCAAGGACAACGACATCAGCGAGGCCAGCCTGGGCGAGATCGATCCCACGGCGGAAAGCGTCAAGCTGGTGATGTTCGGCCTCCGCGCACCGGCGATCACCATGCTTTATCACCGCAAGCAGGAGCAAGAGAAGCGCAAACAGTGGGACGATCAGCGCGTCACGCTGGAAGAGCTGTCCAAGCTGCAACCGCACTTCACGGGCGTCTGGCGCCACCAGGCCTGGAATCTGTCGTACAACATCTCGGCCGAATGGGACGATTTCAAGCAGCGTTATCGCTGCGTGAAGGAAGGCATCCAGTTCCTGCATGAAGGGACGACCAAGAATCGGCGCGAAGCGCGGATGATCTGGGACATGGGTTGGTTTACCGGCCAGAAGCTCGGCCGCGCCGACGAGCACCGCGAATTCCGCAAGCTGTTTGCCGATCGCAATGACGATTTGTTCGATTTTCTCGACGCCAACATCCCGGATGACAAGGCCCGCGGCGTTCACCGCGGGCGGCGCGACAACTGGCTCATGGGCAAGGCCTGGTACGTCGCCGGCGCCGACATGATCGACCAGGGCACGGCCGATCTGATCGGCATGGCCGATTTCCAATACTTCTCCAGCGCCCCCATGGCGCAACACAACTACGCCGAGGCCCTCGAAGTCGACGGCGCCTTCGGCCCGGCCGCAAAGGGCGCCTGGGAAGACGGCAGCCGCGAATGGACCGAGTACGGCAACCGCCCGTTGGTCTCGGAAGTGGATCTCAACGTTCGACTCAACGATTGGGAACCGCGGATGGTCGTGTTCAACGAACTTGTGGCGGAGCTCGACGCCTTGAAGCCGGGGCTCAGGCAGGAGCTTGTGGACGAAAAGTTGTTGAAGCTCTCGCAGGAAAGCCAAGAGGCCTTGAAAACGCCCGACGAAGAAAAGACGCAGGAGCAGTATCAACTGGCGGCCAGCGCCATCAGCGAAATCTTTGTGAACTACGACGAAATCCCGCCACGGCTGCCGGCGGATAAACTCGCGGAAGGCAAGAAAGTCGGCGAGAAGATCGCGGCATTGCAGCGAGAAATCATGGGGATCGAGTATTTCCGCGGCGTCATCAATTTCGATTACTGGCGTGAACGCGGCCGATTGGAAATCCGGGACGACACGATCGAAGCCCGCCGCCTCGCGTACGCCGCCGATCAGGCGGTCGAGCAAGGCAACTTGGAGCAGGCCAAGGAATACTACGCCGGCTCGTTGGCGCAATGGAAGACGGCGTTCGCGGCCCATCCTAAAATGGCCGAAGACGGCACGGTCGGCGACGAAGTGGCGCAAATGATTCGGCGCTATCAGTCTGGAGTCCTGGACAAGCTCAACGAGGAACTGCCGCAAGATCCGCTTTACACTCAGCTGCTCGATCGCTTCATGGAGGATTAAGTCCGGTCGCGATCCAATTGACAACGCTGCCGCACGATTTGGAAATCGAACTCAGGCCGTTCCCACCATGGATCAGCTCGCCCTCGATCGCTGGCACATGGCGCGGGCGTTGGAACTTGCCAGGCGAGGCCAAGGCGCCGTCGAGCCGAATCCCATGGTCGGCTGCATTGTGGCGCGCGGCGCGGAATTGCTCGGCGAAGGTTGGCACCGTCGCTACGGCGGACCACATGCCGAGATCGAGGCGCTCGCACTTGCCAGGGAACGCGCCCGCGGCGCGACACTTTACGTCACGCTCGAGCCGTGTTGCCATCAAGGTAAGACGCCGCCCTGCACGGATGCCATCTTAAAATCCGGCGTGCGCCGCGTCGTCGCCGCGATGCGCGATCCTTTCCCCGCGGTCGATGGCGGTGGATTCGCACAGCTACAAGCGGCCGGCGTGGAAGTCGTATCGGGCGTGCTGGAAGCCGAGGCCGAAGCGTTGAATGAGCCCTATTTGTGGTTGCTCAGCACTGCGCGGCCTTGGGTGATCGCCAAGTGGGCCATGACGCTGGACGGGAAGATCGCCACGGAAGCGGGCGACAGTCGCTGGATTTCGAACGAATGTTCGCGGGCCATCGTGCATGAGCTGCGCGGCCGGATGGACGCGATCCTCGTCGGCCGCGGCACGGTGGAACATGACGACCCGCTGCTCACGGCCCGTCCGGAAGGCCCGCGCCGCGCAACACGCGTCGTGCTGGATTCCTTAGCGCAAATCGCGACCTCGTCGCAACTGGTGCATACCGCACGCGATTGGCCGGTATTGATCGCGGTCAGCGAATCGGCGCCGTCGGAGCGGCGCGACCTGCTACGCTCACACGGCTGCGAGGTGCTTTTTTGCCAAGGAGACTCGCACTTTGAACGGCTGGATTCGTTGCTCGCAGAAATGGGGCGGCGGCGCTGGACGAACGTGCTGATCGAAGGCGGGGCAAAGTTGCTGGGCGAGGCGTTTCACTACGATCTGATCAACGAAGTGCACGCCTTCATCGCACCGAAGCTGGTGGGCGGTGAAGCGGCGCCGTCGGCAATCGCAGGCGTCGGAATTCCCAATATGTCGGCGGCGCATTCGTTCCGTGACGCTCACATTCAAGTGCTGGATGGAGACGTCTATGTTTCCGGGCGATTGCGATAAATTTAGGGAGTTTGAAGTTTTCAGTGTTCAGTTTCCAGTATTTTGAAACACGGTCTTCACTGAAAACTGAACATCGAAAACTTCAAACTCCCCCAAAACGAAGCCAGCCGCGGTATCCGGCGAAGGACCGCGGCTGGCTGCACAGGCTGGAGCTGGCGGAGCTACCAGGTGACTTCGACGCCGGCGTTGAAGCCGTGCATCCAAAAGTCGTCGTGATTGATCGAGGCCGTGGGTCGGGCCTCGCCGATCAACACGCCGCCGTCGAACTGCGTCGGATTGACCGAGAAGTCGATCTGATCTCCCGGTCGCACAACGTTGCTCAAGTACAGAAAGCTGTAGCCGCCGGTGACCGCCACGTTGCGGGTCAACTGGCAGCCGACCGTGATGTTGCCTTCCGGCAGCACCGAGAAGTGGTCGCTGGTGATCTCGCCGATGTTAGTCGGCTGGGCCAGCAAACCGCCCGCGAAAGTCGTCGAGTTCACGCCGTCAGAGCTGACGGTCGAACCGGCGATATTCACGGTCTGATGCGTGTTGCCCAATGCGGCCTTGGTTAAGATCTTCAAGAAGAACGAACCGCGGTTGATTTGGGTATCGATGCCCAATTCGCCGCCGTGGAATTCATTCTCCGTGTCGAACAGGTCCGAGGAGCGCACGCTGCTGTTGTTGCCGAACGAGCCGCCGATGGGGCGGATTGTGCTGTCGATCGAGAGCTGCTCATCGAGATTGAAGTAGCGGTATCCAATCAACCCGTAGATGCGGACGAAGGACACGCCGCTCGAATCGAGCACGTCCATCCAGCTAATCCGACGGAACAAGACGCCCGCCGATTGAATCTCCGATTCGCTGCGTACGTCGACACTGCCGTCCAGGTCGATGGTCTGGTTGCCCGTGACGAAGTCCGGATAGGCCAGCAGCAAGGTGTCTTGCAGGGCACTGTCCACGTTGAAGAACGGTCGAGCCAGGATCGGCCCGGCGCCGCCATTGCTGAACGAGCCGTTGGCGGTGAACACGGATTGCTCGTCGTCGAACGAGAAGACATGTCCTTCGATGCCGGCCATTTCATCCGGGGCGAGCCAGAACCCGCCCTGCAACCGTCCGCCAGCGCGGTAGTCGTCGTTGATTTCACCGTCGCCGTAAAGCACGCTCGTGGTCGGTTGACCTAATTCGCCGGCCACCGTTTGCGCCGTGCGGACCGGACTGGTGGTGACCAGCGCGGGGACGTTGATCCCCTTGGGCTGCCAATAGAGATATTCGAAGTTGACCCACGCCCGACTGCATTGCGGAGGCGCGTGCCAGCCCTCGGCGAAGGCGTTGCCACTGGGCGGACAGCCGTAGCAATCCATCGCATCCGCGGAGTACGGGTGGATCGGTCCGGGGCCAGCGCCCATCGGCAGGACCGGCGTGGAATAGCCGGTCGGCTGGGCGTAGTCCTGGCCGTAGGAGGCGTCCGGAGCATCGCTAGCCATGACGACGCCGTCATCGGCCGGATTTGCAGCGGAAGCAGTTACGGCCGGAACCGTGAAGGCCAGCCCCAACGCCGCCAGCGTTGTGGTCGGAAGGAATCGCATGGTTCACCTGTGCTTATCGCGGGAAGTTGTCTGAATGTTCCGCAAATGCCGGCTGTGCCGACGGGGTCATGACTATCGTTTCGACCGATTGAACCGGCAATTCAAGACAATTGAGCACGACCGGCAAACTCAGCCCAAATTGCCAGCCGCGGAATTCCCGCCGAGAGACTAGGCGTGTGGCCGGATTGGGGCCCGCGAAACACACGAAAAAAGGAGGGATGCGTTTTTTGAGCCAGGACTTCAGGAAGGTTGCGCACTGGCGTTCGCTCAACGAAACGGAATGAATTCGCCTGTCAGCTCAGTCAGAAACGCCATTTAAGCAACAACTTTCGTGTGTTTCGCGTGTTTCGCGGGCCGCCCCGGTTTCTGCCGGAGCGGCCGTTTCTGAAGAAGCGAAAATCCACTCTTGACTGCCTACTACGTGGCGTAGTAGAATCGCCCTCCGACACGATGTAGGAGATCGCTTCGACGCGGATCGACACGGAGGAACGAATATGGCCGACAAGGGGCCGAGCATTTCTGGAACGGAGCTCGAAGTGCTCAAGGCGCTCTGGGACGAAGGGCCAGGCACGGTCCGCGAGTTAAACGATCGCCTCGGGGCGCGCGGCCGGCAGTGGGCCTACACCACCGTGCAAACGCTGCTCAATCGGCTCTGCGCGAAGGGGGTCGTCACCAGCGACAAGCGCGACGTGGCGCATGTGTATCGGCCGACGGTCTCGCGCGACGATTTGTTGGCCGATCGTTTGAACGATCTGGCGGGCGAGCTCTGCGAAGGCGCCTCGGCGCCGCTCGTGTTGGCGCTCGTGCAAGGCAAGCGATTCTCGAAATCCGAGTTGAAGCAATTCCGCGATCTGATTGACGAGTTGGAAAAGGGGAAAGGGAAATGATGAACCTCGAATGACGAATGCAGGGAGTTCTCTGCCGTTCATCGTTCCGCGTTCCTACTTTTTGACGGTACTGGCGACATGGCTTACTGGCTCCTGCACAATACGGTTTCGGCGGCGATCCTGGCCCTCGTGGCGTTGTTGATTTGCCATTGGCGTCCGGCGCAGCCGGCGCTGCGACATGCTTTGTGGCTGGTCGTGCTGGCCAAGCTTGTCGCGCCACCCTTGCCTGTGTGGAGCTTTGCCTCGCCCAGCGGTTGGAACGCGATCTGGTCGTCGATGGCACCCGACCTAACTTCTTCGGATGAAATCACTTGGCGACCTTCGTCGCATCCTGATAACACGACCGTCCACGAAGGACTGCCCTTGCCAGGTGCGCCCGAGTCGTTCGTTGTCTTGAACGGCGTCACGCAGGTTCTGCCGCCGGAACACGCCCATAATCATGCAGCCTATGCTCCGGTTGCGTGGACTGAATTGCTGACGTGGAACGATTGGAATCGATTCCTGTGGCGAACTTGGCTGGCGGCCATTGCCGGAATGGCGGTCTATCAGTTTTATCGCTGGCGGCGGTTCCAAGCGTTGCTCGCCACGACGAACTTTGCGCCGGATTGGCTGGTAGACGAAGTCGCCGCGGTAGCGCAGGAATTTCGCATCAGCGCGCCGGACGTCTGCGTGCTGGGCGTGCGTTGCACGCCGCTGGTGTGGGTGCTGGGACGCGTGCAACTGCTCTGGCCGGAAGCCATGTTGGCCGGGTTTTCGGCGGAATCGCGCCGCACGATCATCGCCCATGAGCTCGCGCACTTGGCGCGGCGCGATCATTGGGTCGCGCGGTTCGAGCTGGCGGCGACCGTGTTCTGGTGGTGGCATCCGCTGTTCTGGTACGTCCGCGCCATGTTGCACGACGCGGCGGAGCAAGCCTGCGATGCGCGGGTGACGCAATTGTTGCCGGCCGCGCGCAAGGCGTATGCCCAAGCGTTGGTGGAAGTGTGTGAATTGTTAGCCAAGGGAATCACGCCGGGGCCCGCGTTGGGCATCGGTTCGCAAACGAGAAGAGCCTTCGAACGGAGACTAACCATGATCATGCGAGAGAAGATCGCGTCGCGATTGTCGCTGGGCGCGGTAACCGGCGTGGGACTGTTGGCGTTGGTGGTGTTGCCGGGATTTACTCCAGCACAGAACTCGCCGCCGGCGCCGTCCAACCCTCCGATCGTCACCGCGGAGCCGGCGGTCCCTGGACTGCCAGCCACCGGCGCGCCGGCAGCATTGCCGGCGCCGTCGATCCCTGGCGAACCGCCTCGTGCGCCGAGCGCCGCTGCAGCTCTTTTGCCGCCACAGCCTGAACCGGCGGTTAACGCGCCCACCGATCCGTTTGCGGTGCCGGCGCCACCGCTGGACCCGCATGCCGGTTACCGGCCGCCCGCGGCGATGCCCGTACCAACGGGTGTGCCCAGCGCCACAGCCAACTACTACTGGACGGCCAGCGACGCTGCCGAAACAGCGGCGGAAGAAGTTGTGCATTTGACGCGGGCCACGTATCGCCTGCCGGCCGAGCTCGCCGAACCGTTCTCGCAATTCTTGAACGGAACGTTAGGTGACGTGGTGCAAGCCAATGTACAAGTGACGCAAACGCCGTCACCTTCGCCGAATGAAGGGCCGCAGACGGTATCTCGCCTCATCGTCACCGCGGACGAAGAGACGCAAAAAATCGTCGGCCATTTCATCGGACTGCTGCGGACGCGTGGCAAGGCGAATCCGCTCGCCACGGCGTCGACGCGCACGATGAACGTCGAGTTCTATGGGCCGACGACCAAGCCCGGCTTCGATGACTTGGCGCTGCCGACCGCGGAAGAACCGGCGACAAGATACGCGCCGGGACATCCCGTTCAAGCCACTCAGAAAGGCGGTTCGGTCAAGCATCCCGAGATGGATCCGTTTGCCGCGTCTGCGGAAGAAAAACTACGGCCGGTGGATCCAGCCAGCGCACGGCCCGCGAGAACCTTGCCGGAACCGCCAAGAGAGTAGTGCAATGTCAAAGCCTGATTTTCGGGCTGCTTGAAAGCGAGGGTGGCTGGGGTCGAGCGTACTCGCTCGCCCCCAGCCCGCTAGTCCTGGGGGCGAATGAGTACATTCGACCCCAGCCACCCAGGCGTATTGATGACCTGAACTGTTGGCTTTGAGAGAGCAGTAGTCCGCCACCACAATGCAGCGACACAAAGTTCGAGCCGCGGGGGTTTTCTCCGCGGCTCGCTTCGTTTCAGCGCGCGGTCAAACGGTAGACGGCGTCCTCTCCCCATCGCTGGCCCTTCGGGTTGGTGTGAGGGTTGTCACTTCGTTGATCCAATCGACGACGCGCCAGTCGATCCATCGCGTGTCCGGATCGTCGCCGCGGCGGGCGAGGAAGCCGAGGTGGCCGCCGCCTTCCGCGATGCGGATGTCGACGCTGGAAGACGCGGCGGTGGTGCGAAAGACTTCACTCGGAATCATCGGGTCGTCGGCCGCAGCAATGATGCGCGTTGGCAGTCGGATGTTTTTCAAGCCCAGCGCAGAGCTCGCCGTGTGGTAATAGTTCTCGGCGTCGCCGAACCCGCAGATTGGCGCGGTGAACGTGTCGTCAAACTCGAACAGCGTGCGTGGGCGATGCGCATAATCCGCGCCGGGCGCGTCGGCAATCTGGCGGTGCTTTTCGTGCAGTTGCCGGAGCAACATGCGCACGAAATGGCGGTCGTACAGCCGATTGCGCCGCGCCCCGAGCCGCGCCGAGCAGGCGCGCAAATCAATCGGCGGGCAAATCGCCAGGCAATCGCTCAAACCTGCACAGGACACTTCGCCGAGTTCGCCGCAGAGTTTGAGCGCGATATTGCCGGACAACGAAAAGCCGATCATCGACACGGGCGAGCCGGGACAAAATTGCTCAATGAACTGAAGTGCGGCCACCGCGTCTTCAGTCCGCCCGCTGTGATACGGCCAACGGGCGAGTCCGAAGCCGGCGCCGCAACCGCGCAAATCTAAACGAAAGACGCGCACGCCGCGCACCGTGAGCTTCGCCGCGATGCGAACCATGTAACCGCTTTGATAGCAGCCGGCGAGACCGTGCATCAACAGCGCAGCGCGATCGCCGGCGCTCCAATGAGGCGGACAATCATCGTGCAACACGAGTTGATCGCCGTCCTCGAGCGTCAGGCGATGCTGCTTCGCCCGATACACGTGCCCGCCTTGCGGCAAATAGACGGCGGCGATGGTTTGCAAATCGCCGCCCGGCGCGAGCGGATGCGGACGAAACCGAGGGAAGGTTCCATTGCCGCTCATGCCGAGTGCGCCGCGGCGTCGGCGCCGAGAGCTTTTCCATCGAGCGGTTCGTTTTCCCGCGCGCGGGCCCAGCGCACGTGGGCGCGGCGTTCGACGGCGTCGTAGGCCGTGCCGGCGACGACAAAGATCACGGCGAACATTAGCCCCACGGCGAAGCCGGCGACGAACGACGAGACTGACGTAGTTGTAAACCGCAAGATCGCGGCCACCACCGCGCAGCCCGTCACCAACGCGAAGATCCCGCGCGTGGTGAACTGACCGCCTTCGGATTCATGATCCATGGATGTACTCGCCGTTAATGCACGTTCGCATTATAGCTGCCACGCGCGGGAAGCAATAAGCCCAGGGGAGGCCCTCAAAGACATCGAAAACAGAACCGTCTCGGGAGGCCTCCCCTGGGTCGCGCGCCACGGCGCTGCCGAACCCCAGGGCAGGCCGCCATAGTCCACGCAACCTTCCAAGTCGTTGCTAGCCTCCCCTGGGCTTAGCGCTGTCGCGCGAAATCGCGCCGCTCATTTTCTTGCGATGGCGCGCCGCCAGCCTTAGAATGCGTCCGCACGGCCGCGGGGCATTTACCAAGGGGAGGTGGAACGGCGTGCTGCAATACGATTTCGAGAATAGCGTTGCGTACTGGGTGTTCGCCACGGCGCATGAGATGGCCCGGGCAATGAACACCGAGCTCGCCGCCTGCGGGATTACGTTTCGCCAATGGGAAGTGCTGGTCTGGCTCTCGCACGAGGGAGACGTCTCCCAAACGGAACTGGCCGATCGCATGGGCATCGAGGCCCCGACGCTGGTCGGCGTGCTCGACCGCATGGAACGCGACGGCTGGATTCACCGCGTGCAAAGCGACACCGACCGCCGCAAAAACCTGATCCGCCCCACGGAACAAGTTCGCCCGGTCTGGGAACAAATGGTGGCCTGCGCGCAGAGAATTCGCGCGCGGGCGACTGCGGAAATGTCGGCGGAGCAACTTGGCGAACTACGCGGCCTGCTGGCCATGATGCGCGTGGGGATTACGGGCTCGGACGTCTGCTCCCGTCCCAAACCGGCGGCCTCGCCAACGTAAAAAGCGTCCGAAGTTCCTCTTCTGAAGCCGGTCTCTGTGAGGCCGGCCGGAGAGGACGTTGCACCTTCGAATGCGCCGATCCAATGCAGATTCTTTAACCACGAAAAGCCGGAAAGACACGAACGGTTCTGGCGCGGTGGTTGACTGACAACGCGCGTTTCTCTTGTACCGAGCTCCTGTTCGTGTTTTTCGTGCCTTTCGTGGTTCCAGATCGCCACGACCAGCGCCCCCTAGGTCACAGACCTCGGCTACAGAAGGCGGTGCATTGGCAGGTTGCTGGTGGCAGGCAATGATGGTGGGCATTCACCCTTGCCTTACTGCCTGTCGCACCGCGGATCGGATTCTATGTCGAAGAGCAATCGCCAAGGTTCCCTGTTCGATGCCCCCGACGACGCGGCACCTGCGGAGCGCGTCACGATCACGACGACGGTCGCCGCACCAGTCGTGATCGCGGAAGTCCCCCTGACCACTCCCTCCGTCTACGTCATTGACGCCAATAGCCTGATCTTTCAGGTGTTTCATGCCATTCCGGAGATGACCAGCCCCGCCGGGGAGCCGGTCAATGCCGTATATGGGTTTACGCGCGATCTGTTGTTCTTGCTCGAAAAGAAGCAGCCGACGTATTTGTTTTGCGCGTTTGATATGTCGGGGCCGACGTTTCGGCATTTGATGTATGAGCAGTACAAGGGGCAGCGCAGCGAGATGCCGGATGAGTTGGTGCCGCAGTTTCCGAAGATTCGCCGCGTCGTCGAGGCGCTGCACATTCCGATTCTGGAATCGCCCGGCTTCGAGGCGGACGACATTCTGGCGACGCTCGCCCGACTGACCGATGAGCGCGGTTGGGAGGGCTATCTCGTGACCGGCGACAAGGATTGCCGGCAATTGATCACCGAGCGCGTGAAGGTGCTCAACGTGCGCAAGGATCAGGTGTACGGCGAGGCGGAGTTGCAGGCCGATTGGGGCGTGCGGCCGGATCAGGTCGTCGACTTTCAGGCCATGGTCGGCGACTCGGTCGACAACGTGCCCGGCGTTCCGCAGATCGGCCCCAAGGCGGCGTGCGAACTGCTCAACAAATACAACACGTTGGAAGGCGTCTACGAGCATTTGGAGGAAATCACCGCGGCGAAACGCAAGCAAACACTAGCCGACCATCGCGACCAGGCGTTTCTCAGCCAGCAACTCGCACGGCTCGATCAACATATGCCGCTCGACATCGACTGGGACGCCGGACGTGCCGGCGGATTCATGCCGGCAAACTTGTTGAAGTTATTCGGCGAGTTCGGCTTTCATCGCTTCGGCGAGCAGGTGAAAGCCTTGGCCACCAAGTTGGGCCAGGAAGTTCCCCTCGACGTGGCGGATGCACCGGCCGTGCCGCAGAGTTCTGACTGGAATACTCAGTACCAGGTCGTCGATACGCTGCCAGCGTTGCAGGAACTCGTCGCCGCGATGTCGCAGCAGACGCTGCTGTCGTTCGACACCGAAACGACGCACGTCAATCCGGCGCACGCGGACCTCGTGGGCTTTTCATTCGCCTGGGAGCCAGGCAAGGCCTTCTACGTGCCGGTGCGCGGGCCGGCGGGTGACCGCGTGATCGAGCCGAGCGTCGCGCTCGAAACCTTGCGACCGGTGTTGGAAAACGACGCGATCAAGAAGCTGGGGCAGAATCTCAAGTACGACATCGTCGCGCTGCGCACCGCCGGCGCGGAGCTGCGCGGCGTGGCCGCAGATACGATGGTGGCGAGTTACTTACTCGACGCCGGCGAACGCATTCACAACCTCGACGAACTCGCCGAGCGCTATCTCCATCACACGAATATCAAGATCACGGAGTTGATCGGCTCGGGCAAGAATCAAAAACGGATGGACGAAGCGCCGGTCGCGGCCGTCGGGCAATACGCGGCGGAAGACGCCGACGTGCCGTTGCGCTTGTGGCCGATCTTGGAGCAGCAGCTTCTGGATGCGAACTTGATGGAACTATTCGACACGCTCGAAGTGCCATTGATTGAGGTGTTGGCGGAACTGGAATCGAACGGCATCAAGGTCGATGTCGCCCATCTGCAAGGACTCAGCGAAAAGTATGGCGTGCGGATCGTGGAGTTAGAGCGGGAAGTTTACGAGCTCGCGGGGCATGAGTTCAACATCGCCTCGCCCAAGCAATTGCAGCAAGTGCTGTTCGTAGAGCAAGGGCTGCCGGTCTTGAAAAAAACTAAGACGGGCCCCAGTACCGACGCGGAAGTTTTGGAAGAACTAGCGGCACAACATCCGTTGCCGGCGAAGATCCTGGAATACCGGCAATTCGCCAAGCTCAAAGGCACCTACGTTGATGCGTTGCCGGCGCTGGTCAATCCGCGCACGGGACGTGTCCACGCTGGCTTTCATCAGGCGGTCGCCGCGACGGGACGACTCAGTTCCAGCGACCCCAACCTGCAAAACATTCCCATTCGCACTGAAACCGGGCGCGAAATCCGTGCGGCGTTTCTGCCCGGCGAGCCTGGTTGGAAATTGCTCGCCGCCGATTATTCGCAAATCGAGCTGCGCGTGTTGGCCCATTTTTCCCGCGACGAAACGCTCTGCGCGGCGTTCGCCCAAGACGAGGACATTCACACGCTGGTCGCCAGCCAGGTGTATGGCGTCTCCCTCGGAGAGGTGACCAAAGAAATGCGGCGAGCCGCCAAGGCGGTGAATTTCGGCATCGTCTATGGGCAAAGTCCCTTCGGGCTTGCCAAACAATTGGGCATCGACCAGGTGGCGGCGGCCAAGTTCATTGATGAGTACTTTGCCCGGTATCCTGGCGTGGAATCGTTTATGGCGCAAACGCTGGCGGAATGCCGGGCGACAGGCTATGTTAAAACGATCCTGGGACGTCGGCGCGCCATCCAAGGCGTACGTTCCGACGCCGGCCGGCAACGCAATCTACCGGAACGGACTGCGATCAATACGGTCATCCAGGGCTCCGCCGCCGATTTGATCAAGCGCGCGATGGTCGCCATCTACCGCCGGATGAAATCGGAACGGCTCGCGGCCCGGATGTTGCTACAAATCCACGACGAACTGGTATTCGAGGCTCCTGAAGCAGAGCTTGGCGTATTGGCCAAACTCGTCTCCGAGGAGATGGCGTCCGGAATTGCGCTGTCGGTGCCGGTGAAGATCGACGTGAAAATTGGCGCCAACTGGGCGGCGGTGGAAGCGGCGATTTGATTCCGTTTTTCACCGCGGAGACGCGGAGGGAAGCGAGAGGAGAGAGAAGTGAGAACCAGGATGTTTACGGCATCCACGTTCTTCAATGCGACTGTTCTGGCACTCCTCAGCTACAGAAGAACGCGCAAGAGTTTACGATTTTCTGCGAAAAACTTACTGCGGAGGAGTGAGCCTTTGCTGGGCTCGTTGCGTATCATTGGGCTGTTGGGGGGCGTGGCGAGCGGAAAAAGCCTCGTCGCCGAGCAGTTTCGCGCCTTGGGCGCCGGCGTTTTGGACGCCGACCGCGCCGGGCATGAGACGCTGCATGAGCCGGAGATTAAGGACGCGTTACGAAACCAGTTTGGCGACGCCGTGTTGGATGATACGGACGAAGTCGATCGCCAGGCGCTGGCCGACCAAGTATTTGGCCCACAACCCGAACACAAAGAGAATCTGGCATTCCTGGAGCGTCTGACGCATCCGCGCATCGCGGATCGGTTGGAATCCCAGGCCGAAGCTTGGGCTGAGTCCGGCGCGACCATCGCGGTTCTGGACGCGGCGGTGATGCTTCGGGCCGGTTGGAACAGAGTTTGCGATTTTGTCTTGTTTGTCGAAGCTCCGGACGAGGTCCGCTTGGCGCGGGCGTTGGCACGGGGCTGGACGGAGCCCGAGTTTCGCGCGCGCGAGGCAGCGCAAGAATCGTTGGAGACCAAGCGCGGATTTGCCGACCAAGTGATAGATAACTCCGCTACAGCGGAGTATACTCAATCACAGGTGGAGCGTTTCTGGCGATTCTTGGTCAGTTCTCCGCCTGGCAGTGAAATCCCTCCCGAGTCGCCTTTCAGCGAGTAGTTTCCGCATGTCACAGTCGTCTTGGCCCTGCGCCCCAGCGCCGGTTGGGCCACGGCGACGATAGGTTTTGCGCCTCATCCCAGCCAGCGACGCCTCTCCGGCAAACGTCGCCAGCACTGCGCATCGCGCCCCCACAAGGCGTCGCCTTTCCATACCCAACCCACGCAGCTATTTAACACGCACACCCCGCCCGTGAGCGCTTAACTTGCGCTTGCACAGAACGCCCCTAGAGGAGCTTGCGCAGTCATGTCGGACATGAAGAGCACCGAGGCTAAATCCGCCAACAAGTTGACGCGTGGGCGCCGTCAGAATGGTGCACCGCCGGCCTCCTCGTCGCAGGCAGGAGACCGCGAGCACAATCCGTATGACGACGAGCATGAGCCGCTGTCGCTCGCCGAAGAGCTCGCCGAAGAGGGCTACGATCGGGAAACCGACGCCCCCTACGAGCAGGTTAAGCAGGGCGATATTCACATCGCCGAGCTGCAGCGGATGGGCATGCCGCAGTTGATCGAACTGGCGCGCACCGAAAATCTCAATGACTACACGGGCATCAAGAAGCAGGATCTGATCTTCAAGATCCTCAAAGAGCGGGTGAAGCTCAACGGGCTGATGTTCGGCGAAGGGACGCTGGAAGTCCTGCCGGACGGTTTCGGCTTCCTCCGCAGCCCGGACTATCACTATCTTTCCTGCCCGGATGACATCTACGTCTCGCCAAGCCAGATTCGCCGCTTCGGTCTGCGGACCGGCACCACGGTGTCCGGACAGATCCGTCCGCCTAAGGAAAACGAACGCTACTTTGCGCTCTTACGCGTCGAGGCCATCAACTACCAGGACCCCAACGTCGTTTCGGAGCGGATTTTCTTCGATGACCTGACGCCGATCCATCCGGACAAACGCATTGTCCTCGAAGCCGAGGCGGACGAAGTCAGCATGCGAGTGGTCGACATGATCGTGCCGATCGGTTTCGGTCAGCGCGGACTGATCGTCAGCCCGCCGCGGGCCGGCAAGACGATTCTGTTGCAGAAAATGGCCAAGAGCGTGCTGCGTAATCACCCCGAATGCTACGTGATTATGCTTCTGATCGACGAACGCCCGGAAGAGGTCACCGACATGGAGCGCAATGTGAAGTGCGCGAATTGCGAAGTGATCAGCTCCACGTTCGACGAGCCTGCGGCGCGGCACATCCAAGTCGCGGAGATGGTCAGCGAAAAGGCCAAACGGATGGTCGAATACGGCCACGACGTGGTGATTTTCCTCGACTCGATCACGCGGCTCGCCCGGGCGTTTAACTCGGAATGCCCGAACTCCGGCAAGATTCTCTCCGGCGGCGTCGACGCCAACGCGTTGCAGAAGCCGAAGCGCTTCTTCGGCGCCGCGCGGCGCGTGGAAGAGGGAGGCTCGTTGACGATCCTAGCGACGGCGCTCGTCGATACCGGCAGCCGGATGGACGAAGTGATCTTCGAGGAGTTCAAGGGGACGGGCAACCTGGAAATCGTGCTGGATCGCAAGTTGGTCGACAAACGCATCTGGCCGGCGATCGACATCAACCGCTCCGGCACCCGGCGCGAGGAAATGCTCCTCGACCCAGACGAATATCGCCGCATCTGCATTCTCCGCCGCGTGCTGAACGACATGAGCCCGGCGGACGCGATGGAACTGCTGACGACGCGCCTGGCGAAGACGAAGAGCAACGCGGAGTTTTTGATGAGTATGAATATGAAGACGTAAGGGGAGGAGAATCACTATGTCATCCGCGGAGATTCGTGGTGTCGTGCATGGGCACACCGTCGTGCTTTCGGGCGATTCGTGCGCCTTGCCGGAGGGCACTGAAGTCGTCGTTACGCCAGTTGCTACGCCAAAGCGTGGTTCGCCTCAGGCGGTCTTGGCGGCATTGGCGAAACATCCCCCGATGTCAGCGGAAGTGGCGGAAAAGATGCGCGCTGACATTGAAATGGCCTTTGAACAAATTGAAGACGATGATGCTTGATGCCATTATGCTCGATTCGTCGGTGGCAATTGAGTTGTTGGAAGGCAATGCCGCCGCGCATTCGTGGATACGGCAGTTTCCTCGACTTGAACTGTCTGTTGTGAGCATTGCCGAACTTCACTTCGGTGCCATAAACTCGGCGTATCCCGCTGCGGAGTTGGCCCGACTAAATAGTTTGGTAACAGATTGTGTTGTCATTGAATTGGATTCCGCGGCGGCAATTGCCTATGCGGAGTTGAAGTTGGATTTGCAATGCATTGGCAAGCGGATCCCGGAGAATGATCTCTGGATAGCGGCTTCATGTTTTGCACGTGGTCTGAAACTGGCTTCGGTGGATCGGCACCATTTGTGGATTGCACGACTTTCGGTCGTGCATTGGTAGCAAGTCGTTCGGCGAGTTGAGAACATGCCCCACACCTTCGAAGGACAACTCGCCGCTGTTCCCGGTCGCTATGCGATCGTCGTCGCGCGCTATAACGAGTCGATTACCTCGCGCCTCCTGAGCGGCGCACTTGAAACCCTCGCAACGCACGGCGTGTCGGATGACCTGGTGGACGTCGCCTGGGTGCCGGGGGCGTTCGAAATTCCCGTCGCCGCCGCGGCCCTGGTCCGCAGTGGGCGATATCGCGCCGCACTTTGCCTGGGGGCGGTGATCCGCGGTGAAACGACCCACGACGAGCATATTAACCGGGCCGTCAGCCTGGCGATCAGCGAGTTGAGCCTGGAAACCGGCGTGCCGGTCATTTTTGGCGTGCTGACCTGCAACAATTTGGAGCAGGCGATCCACCGGGCCGGCGGAAATGTCGGCAATAAAGGGGTGGAATGCGCCGAAGCGGCGCTCCGCATGGCCCAGTTGCTCGACCAACTTGCCCATCGCGCCGCCCCCCCGCGATCGTAATCGTCGCTGCTATAATGTCGGTGGGGATCGGCGGGCTGTGGCCCCGTTGGCCAATTCATTCGTGCGTTTGATCGGCGTTCATGTCACGTCGCAGTCGTGCTCGGGAAGTCGCCCTGCAGGTATTGTTTCAGGACGACTTGAACCCGGGCCATAATCCAGCGGACACCGACGCTTTCTTGGTTCGGCGACTCAAAGCGCCGGAGTTAGTGGAGCTCGCGCGCTCGCTGGTCTCGGGTGTTCGCCGCAACCGGAGCGAGTTGGACGAACTGCTGGGCAAGACCGCCGAGAACTGGACCCTGGCCCGCATGGCGGCCACCGACCGCAACGTCCTGCGGCTGGGGGCCTACGAAATCCTCTTCGCCGACACGCCCGACCGCGTGGCCATCAACGAGGCCGTGGAACTGGCCAAGCGCTTCGGCAGCAAGCATTCGGCGCAATTCGTGAATGGAATCCTGGATCGCTTCCTTGCTGGGCATGGAAAGTAGTGAGGGGAGTTTGAAGTTTGAAGTGTTCAGTTTTCAGTCATTTTGAACACGCCAGACTTCCATCAAACCTCGTGTCTGGCCCCACTGAAAACTGAACACTGAAAACTTCAAACTATCCATGGGCATACTCGATCGCTTTCGTCGTGGGACCAAGGATGAACCAGCCGAAGCGAAGGCGCCGCCTCTGGTTGCGCCTCCTGCTGAGCCTGTAGCGGAGCCGGTTGCCGCCGCCAAGATCGAAACTCCAGCGGTGCAGCCCGCTGAGGTGAAGGAAGAGGCGCCGAAGGGCCTATTCGCGAAGTTCAAGGATGGCCTGCGCAAGACGGCGCAGCTGCTCAAGACGGACGTTCGCGACCTGTTCAAGAGCGAAGGGCGGCTCGTCGACGACGCGTTTCTCGATGAATTACTCGAAGCGCTGATCAAAACCGACATGGGGGTCAACGCGGCGCAAGAGACCGTTGAGCAGGTCCGCAAGGATTTCCGCGGGCGCGTCGTCGAGATGTCGGACGTCCTGGAAACAGTGAAGGCAAAGCTCAAGTCGCTGATGGCTCAGCCCGAGGAGCCAATCCGGTTCGCTCCGTCCGGCCCGACCGTGATTATGGTCGCCGGCGTCAACGGAGCCGGAAAGACAACGTCGATCGCCAAGCTTACCCAGATGTTTCGGTCGCAGGGTAAAACGGTGGTCCTCGGCGCCGGTGACACGTTCCGCGCCGCGGCTGTCGAACAACTCGGCATCTGGGCCGATCGCCTCGGCGCACGGATCGTCAAAGGCGAACAGGGGCGCGACCCAGCCAGCGTCGCCTACAAGGCGGTGGAGACAGCGCTGGCCGACGGGATCGACGTCTGCATCGTCGACACCGCGGGACGCCTGCAAACGCAGCAGAACCTGATGCGCGAGCTGACCAAGATTCAAACCTCGATCAGCAAGCAGATTCCCGATGCCCCGCACGAGGTCCTGCTCGTCCTGGACGCAACCACGGGCCAGAACGGGATCAGCCAGGCCAAGCACTTTGCCGAGGCCGTGAAGTGCTCGGGCATCGTGCTCGCCAAACTCGACGGGACCGCCAAGGGTGGCGTTGTTGTCGCCATTCGCCAGCAGATGGGCATTCCGGTGAAATACATCGGCGTGGGCGAAAAAGCAGCCGATTTGGCCCTGTTCGATCCCGGCGCCTTTGTCGACGCGCTCTTCGCGCCGATTGACTGAATCGCGTAGTAACACCGGAAAACTGCCTGCGACGGAGGCGTTCTATGCTGACAGTCTCGTTCTTGATCGGCGTCTTCGTCGCGGGGGCTGTCGTGCTTTACTACGGCGCCGAGGCAACGCTGCTCGGCGCAGTGAGCATCGCCACGCGGATGGGAATCAGCCAATTGGTCATTGGTTTGACGCTTGTCGCTTTCGGCACTTCCTGTCCGGAGTTGTCGCTGGATGTATCCGCGGCGCTCAAAGGTCAGACCGAATTGGCGTTTGGCGACCTGGTGGGGAGCAATATTGCGAATATCGGGCTGATTCTCGGACTGGCGGCAGTCCTTTGCCCATTGCATGTTCAAATGCGATTGTTGCGGGCGGAATTGCCCATCGTCATCGCGGTTTCGATTCTCGTGCTCGCCCTGGCCTGGGATGGCGTCATCAGCCGACAAGACGGGCTGTTCATGCTAGCCGGGTTCGTGTTGTTCACCGGATACTCGTATCGAGCAGCGCGGCAGGAATCGAGGAGCGTCCGGCGCGAAATTGAGGGGGCGGCCGAGGTTACAACCGGGAACAGGAAGAGCCTGCTGCTGATCGTCCTAGGCCTGGCGGGACTCGTCGCCGGGGCGCAACTCATGGTTTACGCCGCGGTGGAAATGGCCAGGCTGATCGGCGTTAGCGAGTTGATCATCGGGCTCACGATCGTGGCTCTGGGCACCTCGTTGCCGGAACTTGCCACCTCCGTAGTCGCCGCCCGGCGTGGGGACGCGGACATCGTTGTCGGGAACGTCATCGGGTCGAATATCTTTAATCTTTTGTTGATCTTGGCTCTTGTGGCCGTAATTCATCCGGTGCCTGTCGAAGCTCGCTCGCTCTACATCGACCTGCCGGTGATGATCGCCTTCGCCGTCGCCTTGGTTCCAATTATGTTACGCGGCATGGTAGTGAGCCGGAACGAGGGCCTGTTTCTGGTGGCCGGAATGCTCGCCTTTCTGGGCTGGCAGCTTTATTCGGCGATCGTCGCCCACTAGGGCGACGGAGCGCTGATTCGTGTCAGTCTTCGAATACACCAACGAATTCGTGGTCGAGTCGGCGTCCATTCGGGCTCGTTGTCCCTGAAATCTCACGACTCAAGTGGCATTTCGCTAACGCGCAGCCGTAAACTTTGCGCATTCTCTCGCAATCGCGAGTTAGACCCCTCTGTCTGGGTAAACTCTGCCGCACAGCGAAGCTCTGCTTGTGGCGTAGGCAGTGCCATGCGGGGACGTCCGCTTGAACTAAGTAAACCCGGCACACCGAGAAAAGGGGAGAAGCAATCCGTTGAGGCGACGATTCTCCCCGTGGCCCCGACGGTTCAAAGCAGTCACGGACAACCCGACGCGGTCCTGGCACGACTGTCCGGGTCGACATCACCCAGTATCTTTGTTGCAAGACCTGCACGAAGGAGTGACGCCATGAGGATCAGGAGGATTGGGGGCGCTTTGGTAGCGCTCGGCGTAGCAGGCCTGACGGCCTTCGCGCAGCAATCGAATGCACAGTCGCTGCAGCAGCCGGCCTCGTATACGTCATACACGTATGACGCGTACGCTCAAGACGAGGAAGCCGCTTCGCCCAGCGACGAAGAACCCGCCGCTCCGGAACCGGCCGACGAAGCCGACATGGACGCGGAGGACGAGTCAGCCGCCGCCGCGGAAGAAGCCGAGGAATGCGATGAGTGCGCTGAAGCCGAGGAAGAAGGTCCCTACCGGGTCTTCTCCGGCTGTTGGCTCGACGAGCACAACATCACCATTGCCGGCTGGATCAACGGCGGTTACACCTGGAACCCGGACAATCCCGGCAACGGGTACAACGGCCCGGTGACGTTCCAGGATCGCGCCAACGAAGGCCAACTCAACCAGGCTTACTGGTACGCCCAGAAATCACTGGACACTGAGTGCGGCTTCGACGTCGGCGGTCGCGTGGACCTGCTGTACGGCACCGACTACTTCTACACCACGGCTCTCGGCCTTGAAACCGAGAACGACGGTACGCAAAAGTGGAACGAAGACAAACCGAATGACCCGATTCGTCGGGCCGCACAGTACGGCCTGGCGATGCCCCAGGTGTACGCTGAGTTCGGCTACTACGACTTGAGCGTCAAAGTCGGTCACTACTACGCTCCGATCGGCTACCAAGTGGTAACCGCCCCGGGCAACTTCTTCATCACTCAGCCTTACACCTTCCAATACGGCGAACCGTTCACTCAGACCGGCGCGTTGGCGACCTACAAGCTCAACGACCGGGTGAGCGTGATCGGCGGTATTGATCGTGGCTGGGACAAGTGGGAAGACGACAACGACAACTTGAGCGGACTGGCAGGGTTCTTCTGGACGAGCGAGAACGGCAAGACCGCCATCGCGTGGGCTGGCACGTCGGGCGATGAGAACGCGATCACCGGCATCACCGGCAATCGCTCCTTGTCTTCCTTGGTGGTCACCCGCAACCTGACCGACAAGTGGCAATACGTCTTCCAGAACGACATCGGCTGGCAAGACGACGCCGCGCAGAATCCGTTCGGCGGTCCGGTTGAGGACGCTGAGTGGTATGGCGTCAACCAGTACCTGTTCTACACGGTGAACGACTGCTGGAAAGTCGGCTTCCGTGGCGAATGGTTCCGGGATGACGACGGGGCTCGCGTTCGCTTCTTCGACAACCTGGCTGACAACGAAGCCAACTGGTACGAAGTCGCGGCCGGCCTGAACTACTTCCCCAACAAGAACGTCACGTTCCGCACGGAAGCTCGCTGGGACTGGTCGGACGGCCGCCTGCCGCCCTCGGCCGGAACCGGTTCGCCCACAACGCTGCAACCGTACGACGATCTTTCGGATGGAAGCCGGTTCATCTGGACGAGCGACGTGATCGTCCAGTACTAAGCTGAACGATAACCAGCAACAAAGACGTTACTCCTCAACGGCGTCGCCCAGACCGCAAGGTTCGGGCGACGCCGATTTTTTTTGCGCAATGCGGGAATCCCGCTACTGGACTGCATCAGTAGGCGGACGGGGGAATGTCGAATGACGAAATCCGAATGACGAATCAAGCTCGAATGGCGAATGTCTAAATGAACTGCCGCGGCACAGAAGTCAAACTGCGCCCGAGATCATTCAGTCATTCCAGCATTCGCCATTGATTCGACATTCGGATTTCGAGATTCGTCATTCGCGACCACAGCTGGCCGCGTGACGTCCGCACGCGAGACCAACGTCGCGACGGCAACGCGAGTTACCAGCCCATCACCATGTTGGACTCGATCACCTTGCGGGCGCGTTCCAGGTCGGTGCCGGTTTCGTGCATGTAGAGGCGGATGGCGTGGACCTTGTCGCCGTGCGCCTTCGACAGGCAATCGCGGGCCGTGTGACAGACGTCCACCGGGCCGCTGATGCCCAGGGCGCTCTTGGAAATGACCCAGGTGTCGCGCGGCCTGCGAATCAGCCGGAGCACCTTTTCGGTGGGGTAGGCGTCGGTCACGACGGCGGCGGCGGCGTCCTGATCCTGGGCCCAGGTAATGATAATGTGCGACTCGGTTTCAACCTCGAAGAGCGGCATCGCTACGGTCCCCCCCAAATTGGTTTTCAGACTAGTCATCCTCGGGCAAGCTGCCTGAGTGCTCACGGGACGAAGCACAGAGACGAGCGGATGCTCCCTACAGAACGCATGGTAAAAGCCTCGGCGGCATTCGTCAACGCGTGGCGGACGGTTCCAGGCGCGCGATGGAAAACACTGGCTCCCCACCGCTAGCAAGATTGCTAAAATGCGTGTTTCCCGCATTTGGAGCACCCCCACTTGGCCAGCGCAGTCCCGCTGCCGACGGCGCCACCCGCCTGGGACACCGTCGCGATCGTCGGCGTCGGCTTGATCGGCGGCTCGGTCGGCCGAGCCCTGCTGGAACGCGGACTCGCAAACCATGTGGTGGGCGTCGGCCGCCGAACCACCAGCCTGCGGGCCGCCAAGAAAGTCGGCGCCGTCACCGCCACGACCATGGACCTGGCGCGCGGCGTCTCGCGAGCGAATCTGGTCGTGATCTGCACGCCCGTCGAGCAGATCGCCGCACAAGCCTTGGTTGCAATGAATCATGCACCGGCCGGGGCCTTGATTACCGACGCGGGCAGCACCAAGCAGCAAATTGTCGCTGAGGTAGAGAAGAAACTCCCGACTGGCGGACGCTTCGTCGGCAGCCATCCCATGGCCGGTAGCGAGAAGAGCGGCCCCGGCGAAGCCCGTGAGGATCTCTTCGTCGGCCG
>JAWXBP010000255.1 GCA_034440135.1 Planctomycetia bacterium | reverse complement strand
GGCGGCTTTGCGGCAGCACAAAACTACTCCGTCGGCGTCGAACCCACCTCGCTCGCGGTGGGCGACTTCAACCATGACGGTCTGGCCGATATCGCCACCACGAACTGGGGAAGCGACACCGTCAGCATCGTGCGCGGACTCGCTGGCGGCACGTTCTCGCTGCCGGAATACTTCGCCGTGGGCCCCGGCCCCATCGCGCTGGCGGCCGGCGACTTTAACGGCGACGGCTGGCTCGACGTCACTACAGCAAATTTCTTCGGGACTAACGCCAGCGCGAACACCGCTTCGGTCCTGCTCAACGACCAGAATTGGGGACCAGTGCCGTCGTACGTGTACATCTCCGTCAGCGACGCCAGCGTCACGGAAGGCAAGCGCGGAGTGAAGTATTTGAACTTCACCGTCACGCTCTCGGCCGCATCGAACGTACCGGTGACCGTTCAATACGCCACGCAGTACGGCACGGCTACGTCGGGCAGCGATTACCAGGCCCAAAGCGGAACGCTCACGTTTGGCGTTGGCGAGACGGTGAAGACGGTCAGCATCGCGGTCTACGGGGACCATACGTTCGAGGCCGATGAGACGTTCCAACTGTTGCTCAGTAACCCGACCGGAAACGCGCTGATTTCCGACGCCGCGGGGCTGGGCACGATTGTCAACGACGACTTCATCCGGGGGCGGGGGAACGGTCGCAGGATGCGGTGATCCGCTTAGCCTTTGCCCTCGGCGATGATTCGCCGAGGGCAGATGCCTTTGGATTAACCGTTCATGGCTTACCATCGAGAATTCTCATGTCGACCCTCGCCGCGATGCCGCCAGTGACAACTGGACAGAATCATGTTCCTGGCGCCGCGCCGCCAGCCCCAAAGGCCGTGGCGTTTCACTACACGCAGAGCGACAGCTTTGTCGACTTGCTGCGGCAACTCGGCGCAACGCTCCTGGTCAGCACCTACCAGGCCAACAAGTTGCTCGCGGTGCGGGTCGAGGGGAACGGACTCTCCACGCTCGTCCGCACTTTCGACCGGCCGATGGGCCTGGCGGTCGACGCCGGGCGGCTGGCGATCGGTACGCGAAAAGAGGTCTGGCACCTGCGCAACGCCCCGGACATCGCCCCGCAGGTTGAACCGGCGGGCGCGCACGACGCCTGTTATCTGCCGCGCTCGTCACACGTCACGGGGGACATTAGCATTCACGAGCTCGCCTGGGCGGACGACGAGTTGTGGATGGTCAACACGCGCTTCTCGTGCCTCGCCACGCTCGACCCCGACTATAGCTTCGTGCCGCGCTGGCGGCCGCCGTTCATTACCGCGCTCGCGGCTGAGGACCGCTGCCACCTCAACGGCCTAGCGCTCGTCGATGGCCGTCCCCGGTACGCCTCCGCCTTGGGCGAGACCGACACGGCGCACGGTTGGCGGGCGGATA
Source organism: Planctomycetia bacterium (assembly GCA_034440135.1). Taxonomy (NCBI): domain Bacteria; kingdom Pseudomonadati; phylum Planctomycetota; class Planctomycetia; species Planctomycetia bacterium. Next base: position 2,191 of record JAWXBP010000255.1, on the reverse strand, counting down.
AAGCGCACGGCGGCTGCATCATCGACATTCCCTCGGGAGAATTCGTCGCGCGCGGTTTGTCGATGCCGCACTCCCCGCGCTGGCATGACGGCAAGCTCTGGGTTCTGGAATCGGGGACGGGCGGCGTCGCCATCGTCGATCAAGCTACCGGCCAGCATGAAACGGTCGCCCAACTTCCCGGCTTCACTCGCGGCCTGGCGATCGCCGGTTCCTACGCCTTCGTGGGCCTCTCGAAGATTCGTCCCACCTCCGCCATGGACGGCGTTCCATTGGCGGAAAAGCGGGACCAGTTGAAGTGCGGCATTGGCGTCATCGACCTCAGTCGCGGCACGATGGTCGCAATCCTGGAATTTCAGACGGCTGTCGAAGAAATCTTCGACGTGCAACTCCTGCCCGGCGTCCGTTTTCCCGAGGTGATGGGCTTCCAGAAGGACTCGCTCCAGCACACGTTTATTATCCCGCCGGGTTGAGAATTCCTGCGGGCATTTGTCGCGAAGATCGGTCATCCAAAATGGAAGCCCCATTTCTCACAGCTCGGCTTCGTGAGTCACGGCCGACGGCCGATCCCAGGCTCATCATGCCAATTCAGGGAACCAAGTCCGATGGCTCCTCAACGACTCATCCTCTGCCTCATCGCGATCCTTTCGATCGCCACCCTGCCCTCGCCGACATCTACCGCTGGGATAACGGCGAGGTGATTCTGGGAACGGGGGCGGCGAGCCGGGGCCGGGGGTGAAATTACATTCCTGGAATGCGGAGGCGCACAACCTCCGCTACGCTGATTTCTCGGGAGGCTTGGACCTTTCTGATTCCAACTTCAACTTGAGCTGGCTGGACAGCGCGCGGTTCACGCAGGCCAACCTCACCCGCGCCGCCTTTTCCTATGCGACTCTCACGAACGCGGACGTGACCTTCGCGGACACGCGTGGTGCTCAAAGCCTGGACCTGAGTGGAGCGATTTCTCGGAATGCAATCCTGCCCGACCGGACGATCGCCACTCTCGATCTGGCCGCCGGTGACCGGCTTTTGGTCCGCGACGACGACGGCATGTCGGATCCTCCACCGACAATTTGGCTCACACCACGACAACCGATTGCGGTCACTATTCGCGACCACCTGAACATGGGCGAAGGCGGAGTTTTGGAATTGCTCTTCGATGCCGACCCCTGGGACTCCCTCATCTCCTTTCAATCCATCATCCCCGTCCAATTCGGCGGGACGCTGGAGTTCACGTTCGCCGATGACGTGGAAGTCGCCACGCACATCGGCCGCACGTTCCACATCTTCGACTGGACCGGCGCCGAGCCTACTGGCGCATTCGCCGTCGCCAGCCAATATCCCTGGGACGTGAGCCAACTTTACACCACCGGCGGAGTCTGGCTCCTCCTGCCCGGCGACACGAACAGCGACGGCATCGTCGACATCATCGACCTGAACAACGTGCGGAACTACTTTGGTATAAGCGCGCCGCATGCAGTGCCGGAGCCACGCACCTTGCAACTCACTATTGGTATCTCGCTGGGTCTCGTGGCTCTGGCGCTACGTCAGCGACGTGAATTCTGACCAGGGCATGGGATGGGCTGCGATAGCATTTGTGCTGTTCGTCCCGCTCGCCGGAGGCAACCATACCGGGTTGCGACCGATTGAGCGGATCCAACACCCGTTAACCCAAGACGTGCGAGAGTCCGAGACAACCGAGAGTTTTAGACCGAATGGTTCATTCCAGCGCGCCGAAACGGCAGGGACCTATGTCGCGCCGTCCGCAGGCCGAGACTTGACGCTTGCGGCCCTATCGCCGCAACTCCTTGCCACAACCGGCCCTACAACGCAAAAAGCCGACCTCTCGCGACGTCGGCTTTTGGTATAACCGGACGGTGGGCGGTTTTCGCTACCGACAAAACAAGTGGAGCAGGCCGGATGTAAACCTGCGACTGCAGGGTTATGGTGTCGCCTATGTCGCTGTAGTCATCTCAACGGCACTCGCACCGAATACGTCTCTCACGCAGCGAGGGCCGTTGCCCGGACGTGCTCAATTGCTGCGATCAGCTCTTCGATCTGCGAAGCGCTGAAGAGCCCATCTGGTCCCTGGGGCGTCAGGTCTGTGAACGGCGATTCGTAAAGTCGCGACGCTTCCATTTCGCCATGTTCCGTCAAGTGGTTGATGATCAGATTCACGAATTCGATCTGGTTG
>JAWXBP010000254.1 GCA_034440135.1 Planctomycetia bacterium | reverse complement strand
GTTCTCCGCGGAGGAAGCGCCGGCGCCGATGCCGTTGCTGCCGTTGATCGGCGACGATGTCGCTGCCGACGATTCGGAGCTGACGTTGATCGAGGATGAGGCCGAGCCGGTCGAAGCGGAGCCCATCGAAGCGGAAGAAGTTGTCACGGAGAGCGAGCCGGCGATGCTGCCGGGCGACGTGCCGGTTCCGTCGTTGGAACCGCCGATTCCGGCCGAAGAGGCGGAGTCGAAAGAAAGTCAGGCGGCGTCCGCCACCGTGATGGTGGAATGGGTCTCGCCGAAAACGGTGAACCGCGGTCGCGAAACGGAATTCAAGTTGCTCGTGCGCAACACAATGAAGCATGCCGCGAAGAACGTCGCGGTTCATGTGCAATTGCCGGAACATGCGGAGTTGGGCAAGTGCAATCCGCAGCCGACGCCCGCCGACGACGTGTTGATGTGGAAGCTCGGTCAACTCGCTCCGGGCGCGACCAAGATCATCACGCTGGGCATCACACCGCTGGAGCGCGGCGAAATCGAACCGCAGGCCGCGGTGACCTTTACTCGGGCATCATCGACGCGCGTGCAGATTGTCGAGCCGGAGTTGAGCCTGTCGATCAACAGCTCGACGAAAGCCGTGGTCGGCCAACGCGGCGGTTGCGTGCTGGTCGTACATAACGGCGGCACCGGTCCGGCCGCGGGCGTGATCGTCAGCGCCAAGGTGCCGGGCGCGTTGTTGCCACGGACCGCGGAAGAAGCGAAGTATCAACTCGGCACATTGCCGCCGGGCGAGAGTCGCGAGATCGAATTCCCGCTGTATGCCCATGAATTGGGTCAGCATCAGTTGGAATTCCAAGTCACTTGCCTGGGCGCGGAACCGGCCACGATCGCGCACAAAATGGAAGTCGTGAATCCTACAGTGCAAGTCGCCGTCGAGGGACCGAAACTGCGCTATGTCGAACGTCAGGCCAATTACGTGATCCGGCTGGAAAACCCGGGTCCGGCGCCGATCAACAACGTGCAGGTGATCGAGAACGTGCCGGCGGGATTCGAGTTTGTCGAGGCCACGGCCGGCGGCGACTATGACAGCGACGCGCGGCAAGTCGCCTGGTTCGTTGGTCGGCTCGAACCGAACGCTTCGACCACGGTCGAAGTGAAACTCATTCCTGCCCAATTGGGCGAGCACACGGTCACGACCGAAGTGAAGGCGGACTCAGGCGTGAACGCCGTCGCACACACGACCACGCGTGTCGAAGGCGTGTCGTCGGTCGTGTTGGAAATCGTCGATCGCGATGATCCCATCGAAGTCGCTGGCGAAACGTTGTACGAAATCCGGGTCACCAATCAAGGCACCAAGCCGGCCTCTGGCGTGCAAGTCGCCGCCTCGCTGCCGAAAGAAATAGAAGCCTTGGAAATCGACGGCCCGAGCGAAGGCGTGATCGACGGCGAGAAGATCGTCTTCGAACCGCTGGCCGAGTTGGCTGCTGGGGCGACGGAGACCTATCGCGTCCACGTCAAATGCCACGGCGAAGGCAACGTCCGCTTCCGAGCGTTCTTCCGCACGGAAGAAAGTGCAAACCCGGTGCTCGAAGAAGAACTGACGCACATCTACGCGGACTGATCGTTCGCGATCGCAATTGAAACGCAGAAAGTAGCCGGCCAGTTTTTGGCCGGCTACTTGTGTTTTCTGGCTCCAGCTCGGCCGACGTCAAAGGCTTCGTCGACCTTCACATTTCAAGACGAACCACGAAAAGCACGAAAGACACGAAAGTTGAAAAGGCTTTGCTGAGCGATGGTGGTCGATACATCGCCTGCCGACGAGTCGACAAACGGTTGGTACTTGGAGGACAGTCTCGTTCTCGAAGACCCGTTCGTGTTTTTCGTGACTTTCGTGGTTGCCAGAACAACTAAGTTGTGTAGCACAACAAGGGATGCAACTAGGGAAAGTGCGGGAACAAATCTTCCGCAGGCCAGGCGTCGATTTCTTCGATGGCCTGCCAGAAGAGGGCGTCGAGTTCTTCGTGAAAGGCGTTGCGGTCGCGGGCTTTGGCGGGGCGATCATTGAAGACCGCCGCCCAAGCAAAGCCGTGGTGCGTGCGGACCAGCAACGACGATGTACCTGGCAGCGAACCGGTGTGCCACCAGTTCTTATCTTGGCCCGCATCACGAAGGTTCCAGCAAAGGCCCATGTAGGCGCCATCCGTCGGCTGCGGCGCGTACGAAGGGCGTTGGGTCATTTCGCGAAGTGAATCCGGCGTCAACAATGCCGTCCCGCGTCGTCCATCGACGGCCGTGGCGAAGCGCATCAAGTCAATCGGCGACGCCAACCAGCCGCCGTGCGCGTCCATGGCTTCGAGGTGAAAGCCGCCATAGCACCACGAGACCGGATCACGATCGTCCGGGAAGACGCTGGTCGTGGTTTCACCGACGACTTCGTCGTCGTACCACACTTCATCGGGCGCGCGTTCCGCCAGTCGGGATTTGCCCAATCGCATCCGTTGAATGCCGGCCGGCCCGAGCACCAACTCCTGCACGGCTTGCCCATAGTTTTTGCCGGTTACTGTCTCGATGACGCGGCCCAAAATACAGTAACCAAAGTTCGAGTACGCGGTGCGTGCGCCAGGTTCAGAATCCAACTTGCTGCGCAGCATGTACCGAATGACCGTATCCGGCCGGGCTGGCGCAGGCTCGTGGAGTTCTTGGGCAACCTCGACGGCGCGGAACATGGGGTCGAATTCCACATCGCGATCCCAGCCGCCTGAGTGCTCTAGGAGTTGGCGAATGGTGACTGTACGAAGGCGCTCGTCCAGTTCGGGAACGTCGTCAAGATTGAACTGTGGTAGTCGATCGAAGGCGCGATCGTCCAGTTTGAGTTGGCCGACGTCGACCAATCGCAGAATGGCGACGCAAGTAATCGGCTTTGAGACGCTGGCGATGCGAAAAAGCGTTTCGGGGCGCACTGCGTCGGCGCCGTCGCGATCTGTGAAACCGAAACCCTGGGCGTAGACTAGGCGGTCGTCCTTGGTGACGGCCACGGCGCCGGCCGGGACTTCGTACTTGAGCATCAAGGCCTTGACGCGACCGTCGAAGGCATCGGTCGGCGTGGTTTCCGCGCGCACCACGCGGCATGGATGAATCGCAATCGCGAAAAAAACTGCGATCCACGTCAATCCACGGATCATGACGCCGTCTCGGGGATTTCCCGCGGCGTGAAATGGAAGTTACGGCTCTGGCGGAAGAATTCGAGCGGGTTGTCGTAGACGACTTTGCGGATTAATGATTCCGAATGTCCGCGCATTCTCATCTCGAAAATGAAATCCGGCACGGCGGTCGGCTTCGACGGTCCCCAGTCCCCGGCCGAATTTACCAGCAACCGATCGGGCCCGTACAGCTCGACCATGTCGGCGGCGCGGGCCGGAGTGCACTTGCTAATTGGGTAGAGCGTCATGCCGGCCCAATAGCCGCGCTCCAGCACCGGGCGAATGGTGTGTTCCTCGACGTGATCGACGCAGACGCGCGTGTGATCGAGATCCGAAAAGTCGTCCAGCATGTCGAGAATCATGCGCGTGCCAGGGTACTTGTCCTGCAAGTGCGGCGTGTGGATCAGCACTTGTTCGCCGAGTTTGGTCGCGAGTTGGCAATGTTCGAGGAAGATGATCGATTCGTTGCGCGAATTTTTGTTGAGGCCGATCTCGCCGATGCCGAGCACTCCGGGTAGTTGCAAGAACTCCGGGATCATGGCGATCACTTCGCGCGAGAGCCGGACGTTCTCGGCTTCCTTGGCGTTGATGCAGATCCAGGTGAAATGCTGAAGCCCGTACCAGCCGGCGCGCTTCGGCTCGAACTCGGTGAGCTGGCGGAAATAGTCGCGAAAGCCATCGGCGCTGCCGCGATCAAACCCGGCCCAAAACGCCGGCTCGCTCATCCCGACGCAACCCATCTTGGCGAGGGTCTCGTAATCGTCGGTGGTCCTGGAGACCATGTGGATGTGAGGGTCGAAGTATTCCATGCGCAGGCTTTTGGCTCGTTACGGCGTGGATTGAGGCTGGCGCGGGGGGTAGATCTCGACTTCGTCAAACTCGTACCCGCCGAGCGTAGTGTCGTAAAGGACGGTCATGCCAGGGTATGGCTTGGGATTTTGCCGTGCAAAAGGACCATTGGGAATGCGCGGCTTCAGCTTTGCTGCGGCGTCATCTGCAGGTGAATCTCCAGGTTTGAGCAACCTAGGCTCAAACCGGTCGACGAGTCGATATGGCAGGTTGTCGAGAATGCCGTTCACGATTCGATACGCCTTCGCCAAACCATGTGCGACTACCGCCGATGACGTGAGGTACAAGTACCACCGTTTGTCATCGCTGGCTTTACCCCAGAAGGCGAACTCCACGGGAAATGAAGCGTCTTCAAGCGCGTCAATGATGCGATTGCCATACGCTTCTCGGCCATCTACCAGTTCGACGTGATCCATGAAAGCACTCCGTGTGTCGGATTGATGATCGCCTCGTGTAGCTGCTCCGCGTCCGTCTGGTCTATTTGATAGTAGCGTTTCTGTTCAGACCAACGCTCAACGATTTGCCAGTAAGACTTAAAATCACCATCCAGATCTTTTTTTGACTCGCAGTTCACGCGGAGTCCCGCGAGCTCGACAAGTGCGTTGATGTCGTGCGTATAACATCGCTCCGTAAATCGCTTCGCGGGAAACTCATCCACCGACATCAAATACTTGATAATGCACGACTTCAGCGCCAATTCCACCGCATATCCCATCAAATAATATGCGCCACTCCAAAGCTGGACATCTAGCAAAGCCTTGGCTTCCAGTAGCCGAACTGCCGTCAGTTGCTGGTAGTCGGCCCGCGTCTTGATTTCCTTGCTCAAGGCTGCCCCCTGGTTGGCATTGAATCGGGTTAGTTGCTATCGCGGAAATATTGCTCGTCCTGCTGTTCAAATCCCAAACCGATCCCGCCATCCCGCATCATACGGCAACGAGAAAACCTGCTGCACCGCCTCCGCGCGGCCGTCGTCTGGGGATAGTAATTGCTCGACGCCGGCGCGGATTTGGGCGAGGCGGGGGTCGCTCTCCAATTCGCCGTCGGCGCGGTCGAGGCGGTCTAACGAAGCGGCGACTTCCAGGATTTTGGCGCGGATCGTGAGGAACTCGCGTTCCAGCGTGGCGGCGGCCGTGAGGGGCATGGCAGGCTCGGTCGAAAGGCGGCTGAATAAGCAGGGCGCGCGGGCAAGTCGCCCAATCTCCAGTGTCCGCGCAGGCCCCTGGGAAATCAAGCGATTCCGGGCCGGCGCGATACGGGTGGAGGCGGTTGTGCCGGCTGCGACGATCGTGCGGAGTGCGGGCGGTGCTTGGCGACATCCAGGCGGTTTTCGAGCTAGGGTTTTAAGTGTTGCATCAAGCGGAGACTAGGTGTGCACCCTCAATTCACAGGCCCCGGCCCGGATCCGGCGTGAACCACGCATTGCAAAAAACGTTCGCGTTGCTGACCTCCAGCAACCATGCGGCCGTCGACGGCATGTTGCTGTCGGCCTTGGAATCGCCCTACGCGCCCGTGCAGGTCGGCGCGTTGGAGACTTTGCTGGCGCGGCGCAGCGCGGCGGGGGATCGCTGGATCCTGAGCCGCTGGCATGAATTCGACGAGCGCTGGCAACGGATGATCGTCGAGCGCGCCGGCAGCATGACGAGCGCCCTTCGCGAGGCGATCATTGGCTCCGATCAACGGCTCTGCGTGAACGCCTGCGATCTCGCAACGCGACTGGCGGACCACGATCTGATTCCTGCGCTCGTCAATGCCATCGAAAGCCCGGACCCGGTTCAATCGCAGCGCTGCGGCGAGACGCTGATGTGGCTCACCGCGGACTTGCGTCATGCGGCGGGCGCCACGACGTCAGCAGGCAGTCAGCCTGATTTGGAACCGGTGCGGCGGAATGTGCTGGCGAGCCTGGAACGCTACTTGAAGAAGTTCCAGCGTCACAAACCGACGCAGCCGCTGGAAGCTTACCTGGTGCTCGTCAACGCGGACAATGAGACCCTGCGCGGACTGCTGCTGGATTCTCACGACCCAGCGTTCGTGGCCGTCGTGTACTTGATGGCGCATAGCGAGCAGCCGGGCGTGATGCGGTTGTTGTTGCAGCATCTGGACGACCCGCAAACGCCGACGGCAGCGTTGAACGCGATCGGCCATCGGGCGGACGAAGTGTTCATCCGCCAAATGCTCGATCACGTGGGCGACGAGCTTGCTGAAGCGGTGCGCGGCAACCTGCGAAAAATCGAGTCGTTCATCTCGCTCCGCGAGGATCTCGCCTGGCTGGATCGTCTGGACGATCGGCAACAGGATCGCCTGGTGCAATTGCTACTGGCGTCGAGCATCAAGAAATCCGATCTCTATCACGTGCTGGAATACATCATTCAGAACGGCCATGCACTGGGCCGGCGAGCCGCGGCGCGGGCGTTGGCGGACTTCAACGGATCGGAAGTCGCCGCGCTGACGATGCGGGCTTTGGACGACGAGGACCCGCAAGTGCAGGCGGCGGCAGTGTCGCAACTGCGACAGCGCAATTTGTCGAACACGCTTTCGTTGTTACTGGGGCGATTGGAAAGCCCGCACCATGTGGTGCGCCAGGCCGCGCGAGCGAGCCTGGCCGAGTACAGCTTCAAACGGTATCTCGCGTCGTTCGACATCTTGAACGAAGTGGCGCGCCGTTCGACGGGCAAACTCGTCAAGCGAATCGACACGCAGACAATTCCGCTGCTGCGCGAGCAATTCGAGACCGATTCGCGGACGCGCCGTTTGCGGGCCGTGCAGATGGCGATCGTGATGGAACTCTGCGACGAGTTCGAGGACGAAGCCCTGGAATTGATGGCGGACCCGGATCACGTGGTGCGCGCGGAGTCGGCGCGACTACTGGGCTATTGCACGACGCCGACCGCGAAGTCGGCATTGAAGACGGCGCTCGCGGATGGCAGCGTCGTCGTGCGCGAAGCGGCGGTGGCCAGTATCGCCCGGCTGGAAGGGCAGCCGGCGTCATCCTCCAAGCCGAACGAGACGGAGGTGGCGCATGCTTGATGTTTGCCGACTTTACACGATCGCCGCGCTGTCGGCTGGCGACGAACGCTTGCAGCAGATCACGAGTGAGCTCGGCAACAATCGCCGGCCGATCTTGTGGAGCGAGGTGGCAATCGTCGTCGGGTTTCTGGTGTTGGCGCCACTGATCGCCTGGGTGGCCTTTCGCCGCTTCGGTACGTCGGAACCGCCGGAGCCCAGTTCCAATCCGCGCGGCTTGTTCAACGAATTGTGCGATGGCCACGAACTGGGCCGCGATGAACGGGAGTTTTTGGAGCAATTGGCAAAGCGCGCCAAGCTGGAGCCCGTGGCGCGCATCTTCTTGGAGCCTGATTGCCTGACAAATGGCGGCGCGGCCGACTTGCGACCTGCGCAACGATTGCTGTTGGCGGCGCTGAACGTGAAGTTGTTCGGCGGGCAACCATTGCCGACGGCGAATCGGTTTGCCGAATTTCCGTCGTAAGCGATAGCAGTTGCCTCGCCGAGCTTACGGTTTGGCCGGCTCGGCTTGCTTCTCTTGGGCGGGGCGGCGCTCGCGGAACAGAGCGGAAGTCTTGCCCGACGATTTCGGGCGATTGATGTCGCTACCTTTGTCGAGAAATTCCGCGGCGGTGCCGGGCCGGACGAAGTTCAGCACGCGGCGAATGTCGCTCCAGCCTGACCGCTTCAGGAACTGTTCCATCGAGATGGTCTTCAGACCGAATTGAATCGCCTCGCGACGCAACTTGGTGTACGCGTCGATCTGGGTGCTGTCGGCGCCAACCTGACGCGGCTCGCTGCCGAGAATCAGGTAGGTCGTCTTAGCGGTGATGGCGCCCTTGAGGACGCCGTTTTCATCCACTTCGGCGTCGATAATCGCGCCAGCGCCCTCAATCAGGCCGCGCAATGTTTCGATGTCGCTGCCGCCGTCGCCATTGAGGTCCATGCGGCCGGCCAACGCGACGTGCAACTCTTCGCCTGGCGCCCAAAGGACGGTGTGGATCTTATCGCCCGAGATGATGGGATCCTGAATTTCATCGTCGCGAATTCGCGCTTCGGCCAGATGCGGTCCGAGTACGTTGGTAACTTCGATGGTCGCTTTGCGCTGCAGGTCGTTTCCGACGCTGTTTTCATCCGACGGATAGACCGCGAACACGACCTGTCGGCGAAGATTGTCTTCCGAGCCGAGGTTGAGCCAGACGGTGCGGTTCCGTTGATTCACGAAGGTGATCTGGCCATGCGGGATGTCGAAGCTCTCGTTCTTCATGCCGTCGATCGTGACCGTCTGCTGCTGCACGACGCCGCCTAAGCGCTCCAACTCACCTTGAATCTCGGCGACCTTCTTTTCCGCTTCCGACTTGGCGGTCGCGGCGGCTGCCTGGCTCGCGGCGAGTTGTCCTTCGAGCCCGGTCTTGGCTTCGGCCAAGGTGTTGGCCGTGGTGGTGAATTCTTCCGTGCGCTTCTTCAATTCATCCTGCGCGGCGGTGAGCGCCTTGTTTAATTCGTCGATCTGGCCTTGCTTGGCCGCTTCACGCTGTTCGTTGGTGGTTTTGAGTCCGTTGTTCTCGGTTTCCAAGTCGGCGATACGCTTGATCTGTTCGGAATTCGTCGATTGAAGTTCCTGCATCAGCACCCGGTAGCTGACCGCGTCAGCCTGGCGGCCGGCGAGCAAGGGGTCAGTGTCCTTTGCGAAATCGACGGTGATTTTTTCGATGGCGTCAGTGTCCAGGAAACCGGCGAACCGCTTAACGGTGTTGAGTTCGCCTTGCGCTGTCGTGACCGCCGCCGTGCGGTCGCCCAGTTCCTTTTGCCGTGCAAGCAGGTCGGCTTCCGCCGCGGCCCACTGCGAATAGAACAGGTAGGTCGTCACGCCCAACCCGATCACCAAGATGACCGAGATGATCAAGCCCGCTTGCAAACCTTGATTTTCGGAGCTGGCCATGTTCTGTTCCTCCCGCGCGCAGCCATGCGGCCGCAGGGCAGTTGATCACCGGTTGGGACGCGGTGAAGTTCCGCGCCGCCGGCATGGGGACAAGCGCCGCGACCCACCCGGGCCGCCGGCAGCATTCTGTTCCTGGTCCGAAACCGCTCCGCGCGCAGGGCGCTAAGATGAATCGGTCCCAGCCTTTAGTCTAAGCGGGGAGGTCTGGGCGGTCAAACAAAATCCGGTGGTGCTGGACGCCTTCAACATTCGCTAGATTGGATGCCACGGGACCCTGGCAAAGGCGTCCGGGCCCGCTCGATGGCGCGTCGGGCTGATGTCACGAAAAACCATGGAAATCGAGATGAGCGGAGCACTTGCGCGGGCCAGGGAGTATCTGGCGAACGGCCAGTTTGAGCACGCGCGGGCGACGCTCGACGCCTATCTCAAGGGCCGTCCGAAAGACGCGGATGGGCTGCTGCTGCGAGCGTTCGCCGCGTCGTCACTGGGCCAGGCGGTGGAGGCTGCTGGCTGGCTTCGCAAGGCAACCAACGCCGGCGCGAATCGCTGGGAAGTTCATTTTGACGCCGGAATTGCTTACCTGGGATTGAACCGGCCGGAAGAGGCCTTGCTGCGTTTCCAGACGGCCGAGCGGATGGAACCAGAGATTGAACAGATTCCCCGGCAGATCGGCCGCATTTACCTGGACATGCTGAAGTTGCCGTCGCTGGCGGCGGCCGCGTTTCGTCGGGCAATCGCCATTGACGCCAACGACTTGGAATCGCAATACCATCTTGGCAAAGCGCTGTTCGACCTGGGTGACATCGACGCCGCGATGGATTTGATGCGTGAGTGTCGGCGTGTCGCAATGAGTGAGGACCGCGGCGATATCGCGGCCCTTTGTTTGCAGGCGATCGCCACCGCCATTCCGGGGGCAATGTCGGCTGACAATGCGGAGATCCTGCGGGCGCGTCGCGATTGGACGGAGACGCTGAACCTGCCGCACGGCGCGGCTGCGAGTTTCTCCGAGCGCGATCGGAACGCCGATCGGCCGTTGACGATTGGTTATATCTCCTCGTTCTTCGACAGTGAGAACTGGATGAAGCCGGTCTGGGGGCTGATCAATCAGCAGGATCGGGAGCAGTATCCAGTGCGGATTTTCTCTTTCGGCCCGGTGCCGGGCTGCGAGGAGCACGCACCGGCCGCGACGGCGTATCGGCCGCACGAGACGGATCGCGTGTTTGACGTGGACGGATTGGAACATGAGCGCATCGCCGCACTGATCGCCGAGGAAGGGGTCGACGTGCTGGTCGACCTGAATGGCTACAGCGATCCGCAGGGACTGCAGTTGATGGCGATGAAACCGGCGCCGGTGTTGGCGGGTTGGTTCAATATGTACGCCACGACGGCGCTCGGTTGCTTCGACTATCTGATCGGCGACCGGCACGTCGTGCTGCCTGAGGAGGAGGAGCATTACTCGGAGCGGATCGCGCGCGTGCCGGGTTCGTACCTAACGTTTGACGTCGGGTATCCGGTGCCGGAGGTAGTTTCTGGTCCGGCGGCGCGCAATGGCTTCATCACCTTCGGATCGCTTTGCTCGCGCTATAAGCTCACGCCGGAGGTAATTCGGGCGTGGAGCGAGATCCTGCAGCGTTGCCCCGCGGCGCGCCTCGTGTTGCGCAATGGCGGCTTGGAGAAAGCGGCGGAGCGGGAGTATTTGCTGCAGCAATTTGCCTCGCATGCTGTCGAACCGGGAAGATTGGAGTTACTCGGGCGAGCGCCGCATTTCGAGTTTCTCGAGACGTACGGACAGATCGACATTGCGCTCGATACGTTTCCCTACAACGGCGGCACCACGACGACGGAGGCGATCTGGCAGGGCGTCCCGGTCGTGACTTATGCCGGGCGCACCTGGGCCTCGCGTACGAGTGCGACGTTGCTCCGAGAGGGAAAACTTGGCGACTGGGTGGCCGACGATCTCGCCGGGTACGTGGAGCTGGCGGTTCGCTGGGGGAATGATCCGGATGCACCGCAACGATTCGCGGAACTGCGTACCGCGATGCGCGTCAAGCTCAGCGCGACTTCGGTGTGCGATACGGCTGGGTTTGCGCGGGCAATGGAAACGCTTTATCGCGGATTCTGGCGAGAGTGGTGCCGGCGGTAGGCTCAGCCGAAGCACAACGCACGGCTGCCGGAGTAGGTGTTTCGGTTCGCCGGTAACAAATGGGTCGCGGCTGCGCTGAGCAATGTACGTAGCTCAATAGGTAGAGCAACCGGCCTGTCTCCGACAGGCTCGGAGCGGATCGGTAGATGCGGGTTCGAATCCCGCCGTTTTTTGATTTCCCAGGACCTCAGTCGCGCTTCGCGCGGCTGAGGTCTATTTGTTTGCCGAGTCGTGTTGATCGAGGCGGCGATCGCCGGTCGAATGTCGCATGAAGCTGTTGCGGCGCCGCCAAACTGTTGTGTCACACAGTCAAACTGTTGTGGCACGGTCTCCCGACCGTGACACGGCGGACTTGCCGACGACCGGAATGGGAGACCTTCAGTCGGGCGGGCGGCGCGGTCGGAAGACCGCGCCACAACGGCGTTGGAAGAAAGCGACGAATGGGGCGATTAGCATGGACGAAAACCCGTACAGGTCGCCGGAGTCAAGTGGTGGGCCGCGACGCATCAATGTTGGGACGCTGTTTCGCAGACTCGCGAGGATCGTGCTGGCCGTCTTGGGAGTGGAGTTCGCAATCGCCGCAATAGTGCTGGTAATTCTCGGCCTCCCAAGTAGGCCATATTCAATTCCAGTTGCCTTCGCCTACGGCGCCATCGCCGCCGCCTGCTTCTACGGCGTGAAGCGGATTCCGCTATAGCCGGACGCCCAGCACCACGGTGTTAGGACACCGCCCGCCCGGCGTTCAGGTTGATTTTCCTCCCCAAGAGTGGTACTGATTGTGGGGGTTGTCCGCGCCGTTTCGCATGCCTGAGGCCACCGATGAAACGCTTGTTCCTCTCCTCGTTCTGTCTGTTCGCCATCGCCTTGCTGGCCAATCGCGCCGCGGGGCAGCAAAAATTCAAGGATGTCGTCGGCGCGGTACAGGTCGCGCCGGTCAAACAGAACGCGGCCAAGACGCTCGAAGTCCCCTACATCACGTGGGGCGGCGACGTGGCCACGTTCTACGCCAACGGCGGCCTCGCCACGACCAGCAACAGCATCTACGGCCAGCATGGCTTGAAGCTGAACCTCGTCGCCGGCGATGACTTCGTTGGCCAGGTGAAACGCTATCTCCAAGGCGACACGCCCTTCCTGCGCGGCACGTTCAGCATGATGGGCCTGGCCTCCGAGGCGCTCGGTAACGATCCGCGCACGAAGCCGGTCGTGTTCCTGCAACTCACCTGGTCCGCCGGCGATCACCTCGTCTCGCGCGAAGCCTTAAAGAAAACCAACGATCTCAAAGGCAAGAAAATCTGCCTGCAGAAAAACGGCCCGCACGTTGGCATGTTGGACGACATCCTACGCGTGGCCGGATTGAAATGGAGCGATATCATCGTCGTCTGGGCCGATGACTTGACCGGCGAGAAAGGCCCCGCGGCCCTGTTCCGTGCGGATCCCTCGATTGACGCCTGCACGGTGATTTCGCCCGATATGCTCGGCCTCACCGGCGCGTTGGACGGCACCGGCTCCGGGGCCGAAGGCACGGTGAAGGGCGCGCATGTGCTCGACTCCACGGCCTATCTGAGCCGCTCCATCGCCGACGTCTATGCCTGCCGCAAAGACTTTTACGACGCCAACCGCGCGACGGTCGAAAAATTCGCCGCCGGCTATTTGAAGGCGTGCGAAGAAATCGTGCCGCTCAAGAAGGAATACGATACGAACGGCGCGTCCCCCAAATACATGGAAGTGTTGAAGCTCGCCCAGAAGATTTATGGCCCAGCGGTGCTGCCGACCCTGGAAGTCGACGCCCACGGCC
>JAWXBP010000253.1 GCA_034440135.1 Planctomycetia bacterium | reverse complement strand
CTCGGTGTTCGCGATCAGCCCGTTCATGCCGACCAAGAGTTTCGGCTGGATGATGCTGACGTTGTTGACGGCTTCGCTGGTCGGCAACCTCGTGATGCTGCCGGCGCTGTTGGCCGGTCCGCTAGGCACCCTGTTCGTCTGGGGCATCAATAAGCAGGACGAGCGAAAGGCGCGGAAAAAAAAGTTGAGTGAAGTCCAGTCCGCGCCGCACGCGCCCGTCGAGCAACCCGCGCACCTCCATGCCGCGACCCGGCATTCGCGCCTGAGCGACTCGGTGCACAAGTAAACGCGTCACAGTCTCCTTTCGCTCCGCGAAAGGAGACTGTGTCTATCTCACTGCAACGGACTAGATACCGCGATGCGCTTCGCCTCCAAACGCGGTTGGACTTTCGCGTTGGTCCTGGTTGGGACGATCGTGGGGACGCGTCTCGCCACGGCTGCGGTGACGTTCCGCGTGGTGATGCCGCCCGATGCCGTGGCGGCCGAGAATCCCGGGCGCTTGTATTTATTTCTTTCGCAGCGCGGCGAAAAGGAACCCCGTTTCGGGCCGGATTGGTTTAATCCGGAACCGTTTTTCGGGCTGGACGTCGCGGCGCCGGGGCTCGGCGATTCGATCGTCGTCGACGATGCGGCGGATAGCTTCCCAGCGCCGCTATCAAAGTTGCCGGCCGGCGAATACCGCGCACAGGCGCTCTTGGCGACGAACCCCGACGTCCAGGAACACGCCAAGGGACCGGGCAATCGTTACAGCGACATCTACGAGATCAACGTCCGCCGCGGGCGCGACGAAGTCATCGAACTGGAATTGTTGCATACCGTGGAGGAGCCGGCGCCGCTCGATCACCCGCGGATTCGCGAAATTAAACTCCGCAGCGAACTGCTATCGAAGTTCCACGGCCGCGACGTGTATGAACGTGCGGCGGTCGTGCTGCCGGAGGGTTACGACACGGAAACAGACCGACACTATCCGGTCGTATACGCTATTCCCGGGTTTAGCGGCAGCGAGCGCGATGCGCGGCGCTATCTCCCGTTCGTCGACGCCGGAGGCGAACCATTGATCCTGGTCGCGCTCAGCGGCCAGTGCCAGTGGGGACATCATGTGTACGCCGATAGCGCGACGAACGGTCCGCGCGGACAGGCGCTCGTCGCGGAATTGATCCCGCACATCGATCACGAGTTCCGCACGTTCGCCGAAACGGGGGCGCGTTTCGTGATGGGACACAGCTCCGGCGGCTGGTCCAGCTTGTGGCTGCAGGTCGAGTATCCTGACACGTTCGGGGGTGTCTGGAGCACTTCGCCGGATCCGGTGGATTTTCGCGACTACCAGCAGATCGACCTCTATGCGCGGCCGCCGCAGAACATGTACGTCGACTCCAAGCGGCAGCGCCGCCCGATTGCGCGCCGCGGCGAAACGCCGATCGTGTGGTACGACGATTTTTCCAGGATGGACGACGTGATCGGCCGCGGCGGGCAATTGCGTTCCTTCGAAGCGGTATTCAGCCCGCTCGATGAACAGGGGCTGCCGCGCAAGTTGTGGAATCGCCAGACCGGCACGATCGACCCGGTAACGGCCGAGGCCTGGAAGCCGTACGACATCCGCCTCAAGCTCGAACGCGAGTGGCCGGAAAACGGCCCTGAGTTACAGGGCAAACTCAACATCATCACCGGCGAACTGGACACCTTCTACCTGCAAGGCGCCGTCGAAAAGTTGAAGCCGGCGCTCGCACAACTCGGCAGCGACGCGGTCGTGGAAATCATCCCGCAAAAAGACCACAGCAACCTGCTGACGCAAGGCATGCTGCTACGCATCCGCGGCGAGATGATGGAACGGTTTCGCGCGTCAGAGGCCGCGTCAGCGCCATAGTCGCCTTTCGCTCCGCGAAAGGCCGTTCCTTTCGCGGAGCGAAAGGAGACTGTGACACACGCCGTGACGGGACACGGCTTGGTCCATTCCTCCTTTGCGCGACGCGACGGGAATGCTAGCTTCCCCGTTCTCGGCAGGGTAAATTGGCGTCCAACCGATCGTTCTTCGTCAACCGGGATGGCCGATCTATGTTGCGTTGCTTCCTCACCTTGTGTTGTCTGCTGGCCTTGGTCACGTCCGCGCCGGCGCAGGAATGGACCCGCTTCCGGGGCCCCAACGGCGCGGGGGTCAGCGAGGATTCGACCGTCCCGACGACCTGGACGGAAAACGACTTTAATTGGCGGGTCGATCTGCTGGGCATCGGACATTCGGCGCCGGTGATTTGGGGCGACCGGGTGTTCATCACCAGCGCCGATGAACACACCGCGCTGCGCCATGCGTTATGCCTGGCCGTGAGCGATGGCCGCATTCTCTGGCAGCGAGACTTTCCGTCCGAGGTGCATGACAAACATGCGCGGAACAGTTTTGCCAGCAGCACGCCGGCCGTCGACCAGGATCATGTCTATCTTTCCTGGTCGACGCCGGAACATTACACGTTGCTGGCCCTCGATCACGACGGCCAGGACGTTTGGCAACGCGATCTTGGTCCTTTCGCCGGACAGCACAGCTCCGGCACTTCGCCGATGGTCTACGAAGACCTGGTCATTCTCAACAACGAGCAAGATGGGCCAAGTTTTCTGCTGGCCGTCGACGCCGCGACCGGCAGCGATCGTTGGCGCACGCCGCGCGTCGCCAACATGGTCTCGTATTCCACGCCGTGCGTTTATCAAGGTCCGGGTGGCAAACCTCAGTTGATTTTCATTAGCACGGCGCACGGCATCACCGGGCAGGATCCGCTCACCGGCCGTACGTTGTGGGAGCACAACTGCTTTAAGCTCCGTACCTGTAACTCGCCGGTGGTGTTCGGCGACGTGATTCTCGGCAGTTGCGGATCGGGCCAGGGTGGCAACTACGTGGTCGGCGTGCGTCCTCCGACAGACGGTCAACCGGCCGAAGAGGTTTTTCGGATCGAAGGCAAAGTTCCCTACGTGCCGACGCCGGTCACCAACGGCGAGTTGGCGTTTCTGTGGGAAGACAAAGGGGTCATCTCCTGCATCAACCCCGTTGGCAAGGTGCTATGGCGCGATCGCGTCGACGGCAATTTCTCAGGGTCGCCGATTCGCGTCGGCAACTATTTGTATTGCCTGGCGGAAGACGGCGATTGCTTCGTACTGGAAGCCGGACCAAAGTTCAACCTCGTCGCCCGTAATCCCACCGGCGAAGTCAGCCGCAGCACTCCGTCCGTGGCCGGCGGGGTGCTTTACCTGCGCACCGACAGCCATTTGATCTCGTTGGGCGGCAGGTAGTCGTGTCGCGCTCGTCGCTTGTCAGTTTGACGGCAATAGAGCGCGCGACAGGCAGGACAAGGGAATCCGCCCATCATGCAGGGCGGACGCGACGAGCGCGTAGTCGCAACCAGCCGCGGCGAATCGCCGCAGGTCGTCGGCATTTCGCGCGCCGCCGCCGGAGATGATTTCGAGTTTCGGCAAAGCAGCGCGCAATCGTTCGCAGAGCCCAATAGTGGCCGGGCCGCCGTAGCCGCCGACCGCCGCGAGGTCCAACACGATCATCCCGGCCACGCCAGCTTCGATCACGCGGTGCGCGATCGTTTCGGCGGAAAGCTCAGGCCACACGCCTGGCTGCATGATCGGCTTGCCGAGCTGCAGATCCAGACTGAACACCAGTCGTTCGACGCCGATCATGGGACGCATCGTCTCTAGTTCGTCGACCGACTCCAGCGATTCCAATCCGACGATGATGCGCTGCAACTTAGTTTCCGCGTACTCGAATGACGCCAGCGCTGCGGCCGCCGCTCGATTGCGACAGCCGGCGTCGATCCAGAGGCGGAGACCGATTTCGATCAACTCATGGTAAGTGCTCCAACTCGGCGTTGCGCCGGCAATGGCGTCCAAGTCGGCGACATAGCAATCGGTTGCGCCCTGCTCGAACAAGGCGCGGCCGATCGACGCGGGACGCGCATCCGGAGCGAGTTGCGACACGATCGGCTGATACGATTCTCGACGCCCAGCGATGCCGCGGACGACCTGGCCGCGCAGGATGTCGATTACCGGCAAGATCTGCATAGCGCGCGCCGTTCCTTCGTTTGACATCTCCGCTTCGAGCACTCAAGATGGCGTGGCGTGGCATGGTCAGGCAAGGAGTCCTTCGGCGGAACCAGGTCGCTTGTGTGGTACGAACCGTTTCGCGATTTCGCTTCCTGGCTGTTCATCCTGGACGTCCTGATCATCCTGGGAGCGATTCCCTGGATCCTCTCCCTGAAGCGCGACACCGTCGCGGCCCTGGCCTGGTCGCTGATTGTGATCCTGCTGCCGATCTTCGGCTTCCTGCTGTTTCTGATCTTCGGCTACACGCACGTCTATCGCCCGTTGAAACGCAAACGTCGCCATCGCGTGCGCTTCGAGGCCCGCGCGAGCGCCGCCAAGCGCGGTAAGCGGCAACGCGCGGCCGAGTTCTCCGACTACGGCGGCCTGGCACAGTTAGCCGTCCGACTGGGCGCCTCGCCGCCGCTGCCTGGCAATAAGGTCATGCTCTACAACGCCACGCGCGTGGCCCATGGCGCGCTGCTGGAGGCGATCAGCGAAGCCCAAGATCATATACATCTAGAGTATTACATCGTCCAGCCTGACGATACCGGCCGCGAGCTCTTGGCGCTGTTAACGCGCAAGGCGCTGCAGGGTTGCGAGGTTCGGCTTCTCTACGACGCGCTGGGCTCCTGGACGCTCAAGAGCCGGCTGCTGCGGCCGTTGCATAAGGCGGGCGGGCGCTCGGCTGCGTTCCTGGGCATCAGCCTGTTGCGGCGGCGTTTGCAGGTCAATATGCGGAACCATCGCAAACTGGTCGTCGTCGATGGGCGCATCGCCTTCACGGGCGGGATGAACATCGGCAACGAATACCTGGGAATGAGCCGCTGGTTCCGGCACTGGCGCGATAACCTGGTCCGGCTCGAAGGGCCCGCGGTCGCAGTGTTGCAAAGCGTGTTCGCCGAAGACTGGGACTTTTCCGCACAGGAGCTGCTCGACGCCGATCGCTATTTTCCCGAGCTCGCGCGGGAGGGAGATTCCGTCGTTCAGGTCGTCGATTCCGGGCCGGATCAGACGATCAACACGTTGCGTGAATTGATCTTCGCGGCGCTCACCACGGCCAAAAAGCGGCTCTGCATCGCCACGCCGTACTTTGTGCCGGACACGGGCATACTCGATGCGCTCAATCTGGCGGCGCGCCGTGGCGTCGAAGTTCACATCATATGCCCACGCAGATCGGACAATCGTCTGGCCGACTACGCCGCGCGGTATTACTGGACCGACCTGCTGGCAGAGGGCGTTCACCTGCACGAGTATCGTCGCGGCATGATGCACGCCAAAATGATGCTGATCGACGACGCCTGGGGCTGGGTCGGCACGGCGAATCTCGACCAGCGCAGCCTGCAACTGAACTTCGAAAACGTCTGCGTGCTCCACAGCGAACCGGAACTCGCGTCGCTCGCGAAAACCTTCCAACGCGACCTGCGCCGCTCCGAAGAAGTGCTCTTGGATACTTTCTCCAAGCGCGGCGCCTTCCAGAAACTGATGGAAAACACGTGTCGACTGTTCTCACCGATCTTGTAGGCGCCGTCCTGCGCGGGGATTCACCACGGAGGTCACGGAGCACACGGAGGGGGGAAGGGGATTTCGAATTTCGAAATCCGAATGTCGAACGAAGGCCGAATGCTTGAATTTCGAATGTCACGGCCGAACGATTCGTGGCAAGGCGAGGTCCATTCAGTCATTCGTCATTCGAGCTTGATTCGACATTCGGATTTAGGAATTCGTCATTCAGCAACAGCCCCTTCACCTCGCTGCGTCCATCCGCTAGCCTCACCCTATGTTTCTCGGCATTGAAATCGGCGGGACGAAGTTGCAGTTGGGCATCGGGGATGGGCGGAGCGCTCAGACGGTCGCCTTGGAGCGGCTGACCGTCGACCCGACGCGCGGGGCCGCTGGCATTCGTGAGCAAATCGCCGCGACCGCGGATCAGTTTGCCTCGCGATTCCCTTTGCGCGGCGTGGGGATCGGTTTTGGCGGGCCGGTCGACGTCGGGACCGGGCGTACGATCAAGAGTCATCAGATCGACGGTTGGGAAGATTTTCCGCTCGGCGAATGGTGCCAGCAGACGCTGGGATTGCCCGCCTGTTTGCGCAACGACGCTGACACCGCGGCGCTCGCAGAAGCGCGCTTCGGCGCGGGACGCGGCGCAAATCCTGTGTTCTATGTCACCGTGGGGAGCGGCATCGGTGGCGGATTGGTAATCGACGGCCACATTCACGCCGGCAGCGGACGCGGCGCGGCCGAGATCGGCCACTTACGGCCAGGCCTGCATGCCGACCAGCCCGACATGACGGTCGAATCGATCGCCAGCGGCTGGGGCATCGCAGCGCAAGCGCAAGCGTTGCTTTCCGGCGCGGTGACACAACGGTTCGACGCCTCGATTCAAAGCGGCGCGGTGAATCGATCCGAACGCGAACGCCGCCTTTCCGCCGCGGTAGCCGCCAGCGAGGAGTTCGAAGCGGACCTGCTCGCGCGCGCCGGCGGACAACTCGACGCGGTGACCGGAAAACTCGTGGCGGAAGCGGCCCGCGACGGCAACGGCGTCGCCGCCGACATCCTCCGGCACGCCTGGCAAGCCTTGGGTTGGGGCATCGCGCAAGCCATCACGCTGGTCGCGCCCGAGGTCGTCGTCATCGGCGGCGGCGTAGCGCTCCTGGGCGAAGAAATGCTTCGCCCAGTCCGCGAGCACGTGGCGCAATACGTTTTTCCGCCATTCCGCGACCGCTATCGCATCGTCCCGGCCGGATTAGGCGAGGAGATGGTGGTCTACGGGGCGCTGGCCTTGGCGGCGGATATAATGGAGTCCGCCTGTTAGTTTCGAGTCGCGCGCACGGCGGGCAATTGGCTAGAATGGAATCCGGCACCGAAACCGTCATATTGAGTCGCTCTCCATGTCGCTCGTTTGGCAACAACTGATTGTCGCGCTGATCGTGGCCGCGTGTGCGGCGCATTTGGCCTGGCGTTCGTGGCAGATCGTCGCTGGTCGCGGGAAATCCGGCTGCGGCAGTGCCTGCGGAGGTTGCCAGAGTCAGACGCCCGTGGTGACGGTGGACGCGTTGCGATCGAGCGCCAAGCCATGAGGCGTTGAAGCGGCCCGGCCCGTTGCCGTGGAAAGGAAGCCATGCCACTCATCAAGTCTCGCGCACCCAAGTCGGCCGCGCTTGCTCCGCGCAAAGTGGCTCACGGCGTCGCGATTGCCATCGTCAACTACAACGGTGGTCCAAGATTGCGGGAATGCTTGCGCGCCGTGTGTCGTCAGAGCGTGGCGCCGGAGCGTATTCTGCTGTACGACAACGCGAGCCAGGATGATTCCTGCGATGGCATTCGAGAACGATTTCCAAGCGTCGAAGTCCGTCGCTTTGCGCAGAACCGCGGCTTCGCGGCGGCCTGCAACGCGGCGCTGCGCGAGGCCGACGATTGTCGCTGGGTGGCAGTGTTGAATTCCGATGCGCTGCCGGGCCGGCATTGGCTCGCGCGGATGCTGTCGGCTGCCGAGTCGTTGCCCGACTGCGCGGCGCTATCGAGCCAGTTGATTTCCGCGCGCGACACCGGCCGGCTGGACGGTGCGGGCGACGTTTATCATGTCTGCGGCGCCGCCTGGCGCGCAGGACACGGGCAAATCGCGGCCGAACATTCGCTCGGCGAAGCGCGGGGGCCGCGCGAAGTCTTCTCCGCCTGCGCGGCGGCGGCGTTGTATCGTCGCGACGCTGTATTGGAAGCGGGCGGCTTCGACGAGTCGTTCTTCTGTTACTTCGAAGACGTCGATCTGAGCTATCGACTGCGTTTGGGCGGCCATCGGATCTGGCACGTACCGCGCGCCGTCGCTCGGCACGTCGGCGGCGCATCGAGCGGTCCGCGGAGCGATTTCGCCATCTACCACGGACATCGCAATCTGGTCTGGACCTTCTTTCGCAACACGCCCGCACGGCTGCTGTGGCGTCATCTGCCGCAGCATTTGGCGTGGAACCTGGCGACAGTTCTCTGGTTCGCACTTCGAGGGCGCGGCCGCGTGATCCTACACAGCAAAAGGGATGCGCTGCGAGGATTGCCGCGCATCTTGCGCGAGCGCGCCTCACTTCAAAGGAACGCCGCCGTTGCCGTCGAGAGTTTGCTCAAGGTCATGGAACACGGTTGGCTCAAGCCGTATTTCCGCCGACGAACCACCACGCAAGCCGCGGCGCAAAGCGACTTAGCACCCGACCGAGCGTCGGCGCTTCGGCAGCCGTAGCGGCCGACGCGGCGCCGCTTGCCAGGCGGCATAACGCGATTTGATGATGGCCAGCGCGGGGCGTTCCATGAAACGCGAGAGGGCGATCGCCAGTCCGACCACGCAACCGACGGCCAGTAATAAGCTCACGTTGGCGTTCAGGCCCCAACGGTTCAACGTGCGGATGATCACGTAGCCGACGTTTTGATGCACGAGATATAGCGTATAGGAGATGCCGCCGAGGTACGCGAGCGGCCGGCTCGCGAGCCAGGGGAGTTGCCCGGCGGTCGCCAGGTACATCACGACCGTGAAGGCCGCCACGAGCGACGCGCCGGCGGGAGCGTCGACCAGTGCGTGCCAGAACCAACAAGCGACGACCAGCAGCAGCCAGCCGGGATCGATCGCCACCACGCCGCGCTGCTGATACAGCGCCATCCCGATGATGAAGAGATGGATGAAGCGCAAACTGCCGAGCGTGAGCACCGGCCCGAGCGCGCCGGCGAGCCGCTCCGGCAGCCACCACGCCGCGAGTTGCACGGCGACCGCCAGGGCCAGCCACATGGATAGCGTGCGAATCGCGTTGGACAGCCAACCGAATCGCCACAGCGATAACATCGCGGCGTAGAACAGAATCTCCGCCTGTAGCGACCAATAGGCCCCGTCTACGTGCGGGACGTGCAGGAGCGACTGCACCATCGTGAGATTCACGACGAAATCGCGCAGGCCGACCTCTTGTCCCGGCAGTCCGAACAGCGAGACTACCGTAAACGTCAGCAGCATCGCCGCCCAATACGCCGGATACAACCGTGCGAAACGGGCGACGACAAAGTCGGTGGCCGTCCGCGTGCGGTCCAGCGTCATGAAAATGACGAAGCCGCTGATCATGAAGAACAATTGAACGCCGTAGTCGCCCCGCGGAAAGTCGAACCACAGTCCGTCGGGCGCACCGAAGAGCTGTCCGTAGCGCAACGTGAAATGAAAGAACACCACGCTCAACGCCGCCAGCCCGCGGAGCCCATCCAACTCACGAATCCGCACGGCTGGCTGAGGTGAGGAAATAGCGTTCACCGCGAAGATCTCAGGACGCCTGGAGGGAAGATGCGGAGACGACTCCAAAAGCGCGCAGCCGCGCCCGGCGGAGGAACCGCCCTGAGAAGTGTAGGTCGCAAAATAGGACGTGCGCCAGCGACCAAAAGCCAAGATCAGCGGCACTGAAAACTGAACACTGAAAACTTCCAACTTCCCCCAGCCCTACCCAAAGCTCCCGGTGATATAACTTTGCGTCAACTTGTTGGCGGGGTTCTTGAAGATATGTTCCGTGCGATCGACTTCGACCAGTTCGCCGATGTAGAGGAAGACCGTATAGTCGGAGATCCGCGCGGCCTGCTGCATATTGTGCGTGACGACAATGATCGTGACGTAGTCGCGCAACTCGGCGACCAGTTCTTCGATCTTCGAAGTCGCGACCGGGTCGAGGGCCGAGGTCGGTTCGTCGAGCAGCAGGATTTCCGGGTCGGTCGCCAACGACCGCGCAATGCAAAGCCGCTGTTGCTGCCCCCCAGAAAGTTTGTACGCCGGCTGATGGAGCCGATCTTTCACTTCGTCCCAGAGCGCCGCGGAGCGGAGCGCTTGCTCGATCTTAGCATTGATCGTCGCCTTGTGCTCGCCGCGCAAGCGCAGGCCGAAGGCGACATTCTCGAAGATCGATTTGGGAAACGGGTTCGGCTTCTGAAAGACCATGCTGATCCGCATCCGCATTTCGATCGGATCCACGTCCGGCGAAACGATGTTCACGCCGTCCGGCTGAAGCAGGATCTGGCCTTCATAGCGATTGCCGGGATACAAGTCATGCATCCGGTTGAAGCAGCGGAGCAACGTCGACTTGCCGCATCCGGAAGGTCCGATGATGGCAGTGACCTGACGCTCCAGGAACTGCAAGTTGATATTCTTCAGCGCGCGGACGTTGCCGTAATAGAAGCTCAGGTCGCGCACCTCCGCCTTGACCGACGGGGCCGCGGGCGGCGCAGACGTCTCGGCCGTCGCCACGGGGCGATGTTCCGTCGGCCGGGCTCGTTGTTCGCTTGGCATAGAAGGCGGGTTCGCCGGCAATTCGGAGAAAGCAGTGCTCATGATAGCGAATCTCTTACCATTTGATTCGTTTTCGCATGCGATATCGCACGACGATCGCCACGGCGTTCATCGACAAGGTGATCGCAATCAACAACAGCCCCGCGGCGGCGGCATTGGCCTGGAATTCCACGCCCGGGCGGGAGACCCAATTGAACATCTGAATTGGAAGTACCGTGAATTGATTGTCGAGCCAACGGAGCGTCACCAGTTCGCTGGCGGAGTTGAATGGCAAAAAGGCGATAAACGTCAGCGCGCCGATCGTGATCAGCGGCGCGGTCTCGCCGATGGCGCGCGAGAGACCGATGATGATGCCGGTGGAAATGCCGCCGGTGGAGTATGGCAACAAGTGATGCCAAATCACCTGCCATTTCGAAGCGCCCATGCCATAGGCAGCTTCGCGAATCTCCTGCGGAATCGACCGCAACGCTTCGCGCGTGGCGACGATGATGATTGGCAGGATTAGACACGCCAACGTCAAGCCACCGGCGAGGATGCTGCGTCCCAGCCCGAGCATGTAGACGAACAGCCCGAGCGCCATCAGCCCGTAGATAATCGAAGGCACGCCGGCGAGGTTGGCGATATTCAACTCGATCAACGTGGTGCGCCAGTTCTTCTTGCCGTATTCCTCCAGATACACGCCGGCCGCGACACCCAGCGGAATCGCCGACAGCGTCGTAACCAGCATAATCAACAACGAACCGACCCAGGCGGAGAGCACACCGGCGCGTTCGGCGAAGCGCGAGGGAAACGAAGCGAGTAACGACCAGTCCAGCCGATGTAAGCCGTCGTGCATCAGGTTATAAAACAGCGCGCCCAGCGTCACTAGTCCAATCAATGTGCAGACCGCCCCGGCCAACGAAAACAAGACGTCCTCGAGCCACCGTTTGGCGACGATCCGACGAAGTCGTGGTGTATTGACGCCGAACAGCTGACGCAACTGAAACCAAGGGTGAGCGCACTTTCGCCGCAAGCGCGAGACCTCCATTAGTACGCCTCCCGGAAACGGCGCCGCATCAGGTGGCCGATAATGTTGAAGCCCAGCGTCATCAGGAATAGTGTAAACCCGGCCGCGAAGATCGATTTGTAGCCAATGCTGTCGTGCGGCAAGTCTCCGAGGCAGACTTGCACAATAAACGCGGTCACGGTGGCGGCTGGTTCTGTCGGATTCAAGGTTAGATTGGGTTGCTGCCCCGCGGCGATGGCGACGATCATGGTTTCGCCGATCGCGCGAGAAATGGCCAACACGTATGACGCCACGATGCCGGAGAACGCCGCCGGAAAGACCACGCGAAACACGGTGATGACACGATTCGCCCCGAGGCCGTACGCGCCTTCGCGCAAGATCATTGGCACGGCCCGCATCGCATCTTCCGAGAGCGAACTGATATACGGAATGATCATAATGCCCATCACGATGCCGGCGCTCAGCATGTTGAACGTTGGCAAGTTGGGCATGATCTTTTGCAGCAGCGGCGCCACGAACAAGAGCGCGAAGTAGCCGAACACCACGGTCGGCACCGCGCTTAGCAATTCCAGCACCGGCTTGACGCATTCGCGCACGCGATGCGGCGCGAATTCACTTAGATAAGCGGCGATGATCGTCCCCGCCGGCATGGCCACGGCCAGCGCGACGGCCGTGGTAACCAGCGTGCCGGAGAGGAGCGACATGATGCCGTAACGCGGCGGCTCGAAGAGCGGCGTCCACATCGTGTCGGTCAGAAAGTCGCCCAACGACACGACCTGAAAAAACCGCGCGGACTCGACCATCAAAATGCCGACGATCCCCGCGGTGATCAGCACCGAGGAAACCGCGGCCAGGCAGAGCAGCGATTCGATCGTCCACTCGCGGCGCCTTCGCCACCAGATGAGCGACGGGTTGGGCCTACTCACTTCGTTGCTCCGACTAGACCCGCTCGGGTCCGAATTGCGTCACGCCGCGTTGCCTACTGGACAGCTTCTCGTGCCAAGAGGTCCTCGACCTTGACGCCCACCTCGGGCACGCCGCCGAACACGCTGCCCGTGACGCGTTTTTCGAAGCGTTCCTTCGCCATCGTGTACGCCGCCTCCGGCAGCGGCAGGTATTTCACGTCCTTGGCCAACGTGCCCACGTTTTCGATCAAGAATTCGACATACGCCTTCACTTCCGGCTTATCCGCCGACTTCTTGTTCACATACACGAACAACGGGCGCGACAACGGGTTGTAGATGCCCGCCAGCACGTTTTCCATGCTTGGCATCACCGGCTCCGTTGTGGAGTTCTTCGACCAACTGACCGGTACCGCTTTGAGCTTATCTTTGTTCGGCTCGTAGTAGGCGAATGGGATGTAGCCCAAGGCGTACTTATTGCCGGCCACGCCTTGCACCAACGTGTTGTCGTCTTCGCTGGCTGTGTAGTCGCCGCGGCTGACCTTCGCCTTGCCATTGACGGCTTCGGTGAAGTAATCGAACGTCCCGGAATCGGAACCGGCCCCGAAGAGCGCGAACTTCTCGCTGGGCCAGCCTTCGCGGACCTGGCTCCATTGCGTCACCTGACCCGTGGCGCCCGGCTCCCACATCTTCTTCAATTCATCGACCGTGATCGAGTCGACCCAGTCGTTGTCCTTGTGAACGACGATCGTCAGCGCGTCGAAGCAGATCGGCAATTCGATGTATTCGATGTTGTTCTGCTTCGCGACTTCCATCTCCTCTTTCAGGATGGGGCGCGAGGCGTTCGAAACATCGGTCTCACCGCGGAAGAATTTCTTGAAGCCGCCGCCGGTTCCAGAGTTGCCGACGGTCACATTGACCTTGCCGGCCTGTGAGTTCTGGAATTCCTCGGCAACCGCCTCGCTCACCGGGAAGACGGTGCTGGAACCGTCGATTTGCACGAGCGTCGGCTCTCCCGACGCACCGGAACCGTCACCGCAACCAGCTACCACTCCCAGTGATCCCACCAACACCAGCCACAGCGATAGGCGTCGCATGATTTGTTGCATCCAGCAGGTAGGCGCGCAATTTCCCCAGAGACGCCTTTCACCATAACGGGCAAATGTTCAGAAACGGTTAAGACCCGGCTAGGAATCGGTATGCCCGGGCTAACAGTGGGACCATGAGGCGGTTCAGACGGGGTCGTCGGGCAACGAGACGTTCTGAATGGTGATCGAGAGCGATTCCACGATATCGAGGGGGGTGAGGGAAACCTCGCCGTAGACATCGGCCGCAATATCACCGGCGGCGCCGTGGAGATAGACGCCGAGCCGCGCGGCGTCCAGCGGCGTCAAACCCTGGCCCAGCAGGGCGGTAATGACGCCGGTAAGCACGTCGCCGCTGCCTCCCGTGGCCATACCGGGGTTGCCGGTCGTGTTGTGGAAGGACATTTTTCCATCGGTCACCAAAGTGTGGTGGCCCTTCAGAACCAGCACGATGCCAGCCGACCGGGCCAGTTCAATGGCCTGCGATTCTTGCTCAGCACGGTCATTGGAGGAATTGGGAACCAAACGGCGGAACTCCCCAGAGTGCGGCGTGAGAATCCGCGGTCCGGAGTGTTCAGCGAGCGGCGTTCCGCGATCCGCGAGGGCATTCAACGCGTCGGCGTCGACCACCATCGGCAACGCCACTTCGCGATAGAGCCGATCCACCAGCCAGCCGAGGCCGAGCGATCTGCCGAGACCAGGTCCAATGGCGACCACGTTCACTTGCTCGATGGCACGATGCAGTGCGTCCCAAGCCGTACGCGCGATCCGGCCGTGGCGATCGCTCGGAAGCGCTAACGTCATGTAGGCCGGAAACTGCGCGGCGACGGCGTCGAGAGAAACATCCGGCGTCGCCAATCGCACTAGGCCTGCACCGGAGCGAACCGCCGCCAGGCCGGCCAAGGCAATCGCGCCGCTCATGCCGCGCGAACCACCGATCAATAGCAATCGGCCGTAGTCCCCTTTATGGGATTCCGGATCACGCGGCGCAAGTTGCGGCAGTGACGTCGACATTCGGGCAAGCTCCTGTGCTGCCCTCATTGTCTCCTTTCGCTCGGCGAAAGGAAACTACGCGTCGCGATGGACCGTGTCGGGGCTGAACGCCGGCAAGCAAACGGCGATGTACTCCGCCCCTTCCGCGCCGGGCGAGCTATAGCGGACCCATTCGCCGCGATGCGTGATGATCGCCTGCCCTGCCTCCACGTCCGTCACGCCTTGCTCATGCTCGACGCGCAACATGCCGCGCAGCACGACGGTGTATTCGTCGAACTCCGGTCGTTGCCCAGGCTCTTCCCAGCCCGGCGGACTTTTCATCTGCGCAATGCTGACCGCGGACGTAGATGAGTTTACTCGCCCGACGAACTCGGCGATCGTCTTCGGCTTATTCCCAGCGGCGGAAATGATCTTCGGAGACGCAATGTGTGTGGGCATGACTTGAGTTGTCCGTCAATTCGTGTAATCCCTACGCCGCCTTCGCGGGGCGCGCCTCGGTCAGTTGCGCCGCCACCGCCGCGTAGACGCGATCGACCGTTAGTTCGCGCATGCAATAATGTTTCCGCAACGGGCAGACGCGCTCCTGGCACGGTCCGCAGGGGACGTCTTGCTGCAAGTGAACGCTGCGCGGGTAATGGTTTTCGCTCCAGGCGATATGCGTCGGGCCAAACAGGCTGATCACCGGCACATCGAAGGCCGCGGCGAAATGGCGCGGGCCGCTATCGGTGCTGATCATCAACCGGCTACGGCGAATGCAGGCCTTCGTCAAGCCGATCGAAAGCGGCTCTTCCGCCAGACTCTTCACCCGCGGATGGCCAGACTGTGCGACAATCGACGCCGCCACCTTGCGCTCACTGGGACCGCAGACGACCAGCACGTGGTAGCCCAGGTCGTTGGCCACGCGCGCCGCCAGCTCGGCGAAGTATTCGGTCGGCCAAAGTTTGGCTGCGCCGAACGCGCCGCCGGAGTTGAACACCACGACGCGGTTTCCATCCGGCAGAGCCAACCTGCGCCAGACGGCCGCGGCCGCGCGCTCATCATCGAGCGTCGTCGCGAGATCCATGCGCGGCGATTCCGACGGACAACCGGCCGCGGCGGTGAGACGTAGATAATCGTCCAGCACAGGGCTCGGAATGTATTTGCCGTCTTCGCGGCGGTGATACAGCTTGTCGGTCAACAACGGCCCGCGGCCATAACGCGCGTAGCCGATGCGGCGCTTCGCGCCGGACGCCCAGGCGAGCATTCCGGTGCGCAGCGAATTCGTCAACAACACCGCCATGTCCGGACGTCGCGAACGCAGCCGGCGAATCAGCGACCAACTGCCAAGCGCACGTTCCCGCGCGCGGGGATCGTAAAATAACTGCTCGTCGAGAAACTGCGTTCCCGCCAACACGTCCGCCACATACGGCCGCAATACTCCGATCAAATGCGCATCGGCAAAGTGATTTCGCAACGCCCGTAGCGCCGGCGTGGCCATCACGACGTCGCCCACCCAGTTCGGCAAAAAAACGGCGATGTTCATGGTTGGTAGGCGAAAGGGAAATTGTTCTGAACCGCAGAGGCGGAATGTCGAATGACGAAATCCGAATGACGAATCAAAACTGAATGCTTGAATGTCGAATGAGTTGCAATTGATCCAACTCCTTCATTCGACATTCAGTCATTCGAGCTTCTTTCGTCATTCGGATTTCGTCATTCGACATTCCGCACTAGTCTTTCGTAATATCCAGCTCTTCGCGCGATAGTCCCGCGATGCCGCGGCGTAAGTAGTGCGGGCCGTTCATGCCGTGGATTGAGTTGACGAGATTGGTCGTGGAGATGCCGTCGACCATACGCGACAGGTACAGGCGGCCGCCATACGATTCGACGAAATCCTGGCCGACGACTTGGCCTGGCGCGTACGTGCCCCCTTTAACGAGCACGTGCGGCCGCAGCCTACGGATGGCTTGCAGCGGCGTGTCTTCGTTGAAGATCAGCACGTAGTCGACGACGCTAAGCGCCGCCAACATCCGCGCGCGATCTTGCTCGGCGATCAACGGGCGTCCTGAACCTTTCAACTTCCGTACGCTGCTATCGCTGTTCACGGCGACGACCAGGATCTCTCCCTGCGACGCGGCTTCTTCCAGCGACGTGATGTGGCCCACGTGCAACAGGTCGAAGCAGCCGTTCGTGAACACGACGCGTTGGCCGGCAGCGCGATGTTCGGCGATCTGGGCCGCCAGTCGATCGAGTGGCAGGATCTTGCCAGCTTCCGCCGGCGGTGCGCCAAGTTCGACAAGCAGGTCCTGGCGAATCTCCGCGCGGGGAATGACGACGACCCCTTCCTTTTCGACTTCCAGTCCACCCGCGACATTGCCGAGCCGCACGGCGTCCGCCGCAGAAACGTTGGCCGCGAGCGCCACGCCGATCATGGCCAGCACCATGTCGCCTGCGCCGGTGATGTCGTAGACGTCGCGCGCGCGGGTGGCAAAATGTTCGCGGAAGAAGTCGTCGGCGCGACGACCTGGCCGACCGTGCGCGTTCGATTCGACCAGCACCGCGCCGTCGCGGTCGAGCGTGATCACCACGAGGCCGAGCTCCAATTCGCGGCAGAGCCAAACGCCCGCGTCGAACGGATCTTCTAATTGCAGCGGCCCATGCTCGCCGTGTTTGGCCGCGCGGAGTTGAAATTTGCGCTCCACGGCCAGTTCCGCTTCGACGCGGTTCGCCTTGATCGCCGTGGCGCCGCGGTACTTCGACCAATCGACGCCGCGCCCTGGATCAACCACGACCGGCACGCCCAA
The DNA here is from genome assembly GCA_034440135.1 of Planctomycetia bacterium. Lineage (NCBI taxonomy): Bacteria > Pseudomonadati > Planctomycetota > Planctomycetia > Planctomycetia bacterium. The sequence goes on along the minus strand of JAWXBP010000253.1, from coordinate 1,284 downwards.
CTTGCGCCCGAGCGCCGTCACGGCACGCATCACGGCGGGCGTGCAGACGCCTTTGTCGTAGTCGGAAACCAGAATCGCGTCGAATGGGCAAACTTGTGCGTCTTCCGGTTGCGGCATCACGTCGCCATGTTCGGCGATCACCGATTGCGTCGCCAAAGCGTTGCGCCAGTCGCTGGTGATTGGCACAATCGTTTCGCGATACGACTCCGACGGCGTCGTCTCCGGGAAATCCGGGTACGACGGCAACTCGTCGGCCAGCGTGTAGTCGTGCTCGTCGGACGACCAACGCGAGACGTCCGCTTCGCAAAGGCGTTCCAGCTGTTCGATTAAAGCGCGTTCCACGTGCCCCTCGACGGCGGCGCGTTCTTCCGTGTCGACACGGAGAATCTGGTGGCCGTGGCGATTCGCGGCGCGGCCGATAAAGCGCTCTTTTTCCGTCGTTGGGCGTTCGGGATCGATGACCAGGCCCGCCACGTCGATGCCGGTCGCGGCCAGCAGTTCGCGCAGTTGGCGACCGGCGTTGTCATCGCCCACGACGCCGACGCAAGCGACTTCCGCTTCGAGTCCGCGGAGCATTTGACAGACGTTCGCTGCGCCGCCGAGACGCTGTTCGCGCCGATCGGCGCGCAGCAAGATCACCGGGGCCTCCTGGCTGACCCGCTCGGCATTCCCCCAGGTATACCGGTCAAGAATTAGATCCCCCACGACGAGCATTCGCGGGCGTCCGAGGCGATCAAACACGTCGAGCAAATGTTCCGACGCTTCGTTACGCATGGTTGGCTTCCCTGCCAGCGGTGAAAAGGCAGCATCGTGCTGCGAGGCAGAGCATACCGGCATTGGCGAGATCGACCAAGATCGACGCTGAGAAGTTAGGCCAACGGCGCGAACGGGGCGGTTGGCGATTCGATTATCCCGAACCCCGTGGCCCGATTTCAATCGCCAATCACTTCACACGGCGCGACTTGGCGGCCGTTTCGTCGACCATCGGGAGGTAGCGGTAGTAGACCTCCAAGCTCAGCGTGGCCAAGGCCGTGCTGTAGATGCGGCCGCCGTGTCCACCCCAGACGGCGTCCGGATTCCAGCTTCCGGCGTACGGGCCCGAGGCCGTCTGACCGGCCAGTAGCCGCGTTTGCAACGCGCGGTTCCAGGTTTCCCAAGATTGTCCGCCGAGCTGATGCATCGCCAGCGTGCCGTAGTACCAGTAGTAGTAGTTGTCGGCGGACCTGCCGGGCAGATCGTTCATCAGTCGCTCGGCGGCCTCGGCGGCGGCCGGGGTTTCTCCGG
>JAWXBP010000252.1 GCA_034440135.1 Planctomycetia bacterium | reverse complement strand
TGTACCGCATGGCATCCGAGCCTCCAGGGTGCAATCGGAATTCCAATTCCGACCGCAAGTGTTTAACCTGAAGCAGACCGAATCGTCAACAGAGCCTAATCCGGCATCACTTTTCTCGCCGGCAATTTTTCCAAGTCTAAGTCGCTTGCCGCTTCGTCGTTATAACAACAGCGGAGCGTTGCGCTCACAGGCAGGTTCCTGACCCGGAACGGGAGGATGTCATGCGACGGTTCATTTGGTTGTTGGCGTTGGGCGGAGTGCTGGCCAGTCCGATCTTGGCCCTGGCTCAGGGGTTACTCATCAACGAGGACGTCTCCCAGCGGATTCGGCTGCCGCGGCCTGTGCCGATGCCCACTCCGCCGCCGAGCAGCTACCGCATCAAGGAACTGGACGTTCACGTCCGGTTGCAGGACCAGGTCGCCAAGGTCCAGGTGAGCCAGTCGTTCGTCAACACTGGCAGCCAGCCGATGGAGGTCAGCTTCGTCTTCCCGCTGCCGCACGACGGGGCCATCGACCAGCTCACGTTCTTGGTCGACGGCAAAGAGTTTCCCGGCAAGTTGATGAAAGCTACTGACGCCCGGCGCATCTACGAGGAAACTGTCCGCCGGAACCGCGACCCGGCGCTGCTGGAATGGCTCGGCACAGGCATGTTCCAGACCAGCGTGTTCCCGGTTCCGCCTGGGGCGGAGCGCAAGGTCACGCTCACGTATTCGCAACTCTGCCGCCGCGAGCGCGGGCTGACGGACTTTTTGTTCCCGCTCAGCACGGCCAAGTACACTTCGCAGCCCGTCGAGAAGCTGAACGTGCAGGTGAACATTACCTCCGGCACGGAAATCAAGAACGTCTATAGCCCGACGCATTCGGTGAGCGTCGATCGCTCCGGCGGCAACGCCACGATCAAGTACAAGGCCGAGAACACCATTCCGGGCCAGGATTTCCGGCTGTTCTACGACGTCGGCAGCGACGTCCTTGGGACGAGCGTCGTTTCGTATCGCTCCGATGAAAAGGACGACGGCTATTTCTTGCTGCTCGCCACGCCCGACGTGAAGGCGGATACGGCGGAGATTCCGGCCAAGACAGTCGTATTCGTCGTCGATCGCTCCGGCAGCATGAGTGGGCAGAAGATCGAGCAGGCCAAAGGCGCGCTCAAATTCGTGCTGAACAACTTACGCGAAGGAGATCTGTTCAACATCGTGGCCTACGATACCGGCGTCGAGAGTTTTCGTCCGGAGTTGGAAAAGTACAACGACGAGACGCGCAAAGCGGCGCTCGGCTTCGTGGAAGGCATCTACGCCGGCGGCAGCACGAACATCAGCGGCGCATTAGAGACGGCTTTAGGGCAGCTCAAGGATACTTCGCGCCCGAGTTACGTCGTGTTCCTCACCGATGGTTTGCCGACGGTCGGTGAAACCAACGAGATGAAAATCGTCGAGTTGGCCAAAAAGACCAATCAGGTCCGCGCCCGCGTGCTGGCCTTCGGCGTCGGCTATGACGTCAACAGCCGCATGTTGGACCGCCTGGTACGCGAGAACTTCGGACAGAGCGAATACGTGCTGCCGGAAGAAGACATCGAAGCCCGGGTGGCGTCGCTCTATAACCGCATCAAGTCGCCGGTAATGACCGACGTGAAGGTCAGCGTCGATATCGACGGCCTGAAAACCGAAGAAGGCGAGCCGGTCAATCGCGTCTATCCGCGCGAAGTGTACGATCTGTTCGCGGGCGAGCAGATCATCCTTGTCGGCCGCTACAAGACGCCCGGCGCGGCGAAGGTCACTATTCGCGGCAAGGTGCAAGGGAGCGAGCGCTCGTTCGATTTCCCGGCCGAACTAGTGGCCAAGAGCAACGACGACAGTTTCGGCTTCGTGGAAAAACTTTGGGCGATGCGCCGCATCGGCGAGATCATCGACGAAGTGGACCTGAAGGGACACAACGAAGAGTTGGTCCAGGAATTAGTGGCCCTCGCCACGCGGCACGGCGTGTTGACGCCCTACACGTCGTTCCTGGCAGACGAAAACACCAACGTCCGCGACCTGGCGGCCGTGCGGGTGGAAGCCGAAACGCGGTTGAGGTCTCTGGAGGACGCCGATGGCGCGTCCGGCGTGACGCAACGCGCGGCCAAGGCCGGTCTGCAACGCGCCGGCGGTCGCAGCGGCGCGGATACCTACGGCCGCGGCGCTTCAACTCCCGCCAGCCGTCCTGCCGGTGGAGGCGGGGGCGGCTTTGGCGGTGGGCTGCGTGGCCCGGCGGTGGCCAACGCCCCGGCCGATCGCGCAAAGGAAGCGGCGCCGGAAACCGTCCGAAACGTCGCCCAGAAGACGTTCTATCGCCGCGCTAATCGTTGGATCGATTCGGTCGTCACGGAGGAATTGGAAAAGCAGGCTCGCAAGGTCGTCCAGTTCAGCGACGAGTACTTCGCACTGGCCGACCGCCACGGCAAGGCACTCTCGCAGTACCTGGTCTTTGACGAACCGGTGCTAATCGCCCTGGACGGCGAGACGTTGTTGATCGAGCCGTCGGAGAATTAGGCCGGCCAGACTCGTTTGACTTCAAAACACGCAAAAAGGCGCGAACGGGAGGGAGGTCGCATCTCTCTCTCGTTTCGTGCCTTGTTGCGTTGCAGTCGCAGGTCAAGCGCCGCAGCCGAGGTCGTAATCGCCGCCCGCATGAGCGCTATTTGACGGCCTCGGGGCTTCGGCGGCGCCGCCCCGCCTACCGGAGACTGTCGCGTGGTATCGCCAAGTAGGGCTGGCTTTCCAGCCTGACTCGCATCGCTTTCGGCGTCGAACACAATTCAAGTCAGGCTGAAAGCCTGACCTACGGGATTTCCCATATACCAAGCCTTGCGACTCGTGTTTCCCGCCCCGAACTTTTGATTGACGGGCCTGTTGCCTGGGCTTACCTTGACGCCAGTCGGAACACCATTCTATCTACATCGTTGAAGAGGCACGTTATGCGTCGGGCAATTCTTGTATTGTTGTCGGTCCTCTGTCTGGATTTCACGCATAGCACCGTCGGCGCCGAAGTAGTGATCGATGCCGATACAACGATCGACTCGCGCTATGAGGATTCGAGCCTCCGGGTCATCGCCGGCCTGGTGCCGCAAACAACGGTGCATTTCGTCGACCCAGCCTATGTCGAGGAATCGGTGTACCTGGAGGACGATAGCGATCTCGAAATGTCCGGGGGCGAGATTCACGACTCGCTTTACCTGTCCGAGAGCACGGTCGCCAATCTCACCGGTGGCACGATTGGCGATACCGTCCACGTCGATAACTTCAGCGTCATCACGCTCAACGGCGCGAACTTGCTCGACTACGTGTACAACGACGGCTTTAGCCTGGCGACGTACGTGGACGGCAACGTGCGGGGCGCCGTAGCCCGTGGCGGATCGCTGGTCTCCATCATTGGCGGGAACTTCCAAGCGAACGGGCAGGAAAGCATTCTCGTCGCGGAAGATAATGCGAAGATCTATGTTTACGGGACTGAGTTCAACCAAGGCTTCGGTGTGATCCGTGGCGAACAGACCGGGACGCTCACGGGCGTGCTGAAGCAGGGCATGGCAATCAACGGCACGTTCACAGTTCACGGCAACGGCGAAATTATCCTGCGCCAAGTTCCAGAGCCCGCCACACTGGCACTGTTCTTGCCCGGAATGTTGATGCTGGCCTGGCCGCGCAAGCGATGCAGCGCCTGATTTCCTTACGAAGGCAATTCGCTACGGCGTGTTGCCTGTTGCGGCCAAGGCGTCCAACTCGTGGAGCCGGACGCGCACGCTAACGATGTACGGCGATTCGCCCGGCGTCCAATGGCCGTAGGTCGTGGTCACGATCGTGCCGTCGGGCAGCACCTCTACGCCGGGATACGCGCAGTCGGCGGCCTTGTGGTTGTCCATCAATCGGATGCGGTACTGGCCTTCGCGTCCCGCAGTGATGTCCTCATACTTGCCGACCCAGGCGACCCAATCGCCCTTGGTAGAACTTTCGTGGCACATATCGCGAAACGAAATGAAGAGCCGCCCGTCCGGCCCGTATTTCGCGGTGTGGCGATCGCCGGTGAGAGCCCCGAGCAACTCACGCGGCTCGGACCAGGTCTGGCCTTCGTCGCGCGAGAAGATGACGTGGGAGTTCAGTCGCCGCGAATTCTCGCGCAACAGCACGGCGATTTCTTGGCCGTCGGGAGAGCGAATCGCGCCTGGCTCGCAGAGATGTGCGTCACTGCGCTGAAGAATCGCCGTGGGTGCGTCCCAGGTCAGTCCGCCGTCCGAGGAAAACGTCTTGTAGAGTGTGAACGTGTCGCTCACTTTGCCAGCGGACGTAAAGTAACGTCCGTCATCGTGGAACATGGCCAGGTAGTGCCCTGGCTTTTCCGTGAGTTCGACGACGCTCCCCATCACGACGATGCCGCCCCAATCGCCGGCAGGTTCAAGTTCCGACCAGGTGGCGCCGTCATCTTCCGAAACGGCCATCCGTGCAGGATAGCGGCCGGACCAGAGAATCAATCGCATCTTGCCGGCCGTATCGACCACGCGATGAATCGTCGGCGTCTCCTGGCTCGTGGCGAAACTCTCCGGCACGGGCAAGCGCTCGGACCAGGTGAGGCCGCCATCAATGCTCCGTTTGTAGACAATCGCCCCGCGGCCATGTCCCTTGGGATACACGCAAAGGATCGTACGACCGTCTTCGAGCAGCACCGTCGTCGGGTGTCCGAGATACTGCCCAGGTTCGCGATCAACGATCACTTGCCGCTCGGCTTGAGCGGCAAGGTCGATGAAGGGAATCGAATACCCGCGCGGCGGTGCGGCGAGCGCGGCCGCGGACAGCAGGCTCATGCCCATCGCATTGCAAGCGACGAAGAATACGATCGCGGCGCGCCCCACGCTACTTCACTGCCTTCTGCAACGTCGCGACCGTCTTCGCCGCTTTGTTCTGCAGCGTTGTCATGTTGCCCAGGAATTCGATCGCCTCGGCGCCGGATTCCGACGTTTTCAGGTAGCCCTTGTTGTCCTCGTAGGCTTCGTTCAATGGCGTCATGATGGCTTCCATTTCATCCAGAGCTTTGAGAACCTTCGCCAGCTCCTTCTTGGCGCCGGCCGAGTCCTTCGCCTTCAAAGCCTTGGCGCATTCCTCGCTGTCGCTCGTCACTTGCTTGTACAGCGTCGCCATCTTGTTGAACTTGCCTTTAAGCAGTCGCACGTTCAGGCTCTGTTCTAGCATTTCTCGGTGTTTGGAGCGATCGTCCGACGCGGCTTGCCCTGCCGACTTCTTCAGTTCCGCGGCGATTCTGTTCTGCAGCGTGGTGTCCGAGAAGGGCTTGATCGTCAGCTGTGCCAGGGCATTGAGCGAATCGCACCTCGTGCCCGGATCCGCACTGCAGAAGGTGTCGATCTCGTCGATCAGCGTCTGCATCTCCGGCGACGATTCTGACTTTTTGCCGACGATCTTTTTGCTCCGCGCCTTGATCTCCTTCGCGAGCGTGGCCTTGAGTGCATCGAACTTCGCCAGCACGTTTTTGGCCGCCTCCACGTTGGCCGCCTTGTCGTCCTGGGTCTTCTTGAGCGAAGCGACGACACTGACGACGTTCTCGTAGATCTTCATCGTCTCCTTGTCATGCAGGAAATCGTTGATGTCGTCGCCGGTCGTGCCTTTGGCACGCAACTCGCGCACGCGCACGCCCAGGCCTTCGATGCTCACCGCATTCAATGCGGAGGCTTTGGCACTCGTGTTGGCGAGGTTGGCATCCTCGGAGTAGACGACGTTCGCTTCTTTCTTGAGCGTAGCGAATTTCGCTTGCAACTTCTTCAACTCGTCTGACATCTGCGACCTGTGAGGAAATGAGAAAGTCAAGGGTGAGGAACATCGTTACGAATGCCCGCCGAACGCGCCGCCAAACAGCGATTCAAGGCAAGAGCTCGTGCAAGAGACTATATGTTGACGTGCCGCAGACTGTCAACGAATTGGCTCGCTTTCGCCCCGATTTTTTCGTCGCCCGGTGAAAGGTATTTCCGGCGAGCGCTGCTTTACGGCGCCGCCTCGAAGCGGTGGTTCAACACCCGCTCGCCGTTGAGCTCTTCCGCTCGGAGCCAGAGTTGCTGGCCGAGGAGGGTTTTGCCGTTCGGCAGGACGTACGTGCGCGTGTCTTGCCCTTCGCCGATGCGTTCCAAATCGACGCTCGTGCGCCGGCGACCAGGGGCGTAGAGCGAGCAGCGGAAGGCGAGTTCCTGGTCGGTGTTGTTGATGATCTTCTGTTCCACTTCCAGCTCGCCGAATTCGTTGAGCCGCGTTTGGGCTTCGAGAATGAGATCGCCGAGGCCCACTTCCAACCGGCGCAACACGTGGAAGCGATAACGGCGATCGGCCATGACTTCGATCTCTGCCTGCACGTCCTGCGACGCGCTCGATGCGTCGTACGGCAACATGATTTCCAGCGGTTGATCGAGCGTTTCCCCCGCGGCGAGCTTGAACTCGAACCGCGACGGTTGAATCGACCAGCCCTGCGGCGCGACCAATTGCACGCGGCCGGTGACCGACTGCGAAAAATGATTCCGCAGATGACAGGCGTTACGATGCGGTTGACCGAACACGCTCGGCAATCGGGCATTGTCGAACGTGAACGTGCTCCGCCACCGCGCGACCGCCTCGTTCACGCCTTCGACGAACGTCGGCGTCGGCCCGACTTGAATCACTTGCTCATGCCCGTTCTGCTCGACCGGAATCTCGCGCTCCCAGGCGTCGAACTGCCGGACTTTCTCGCCCAGGTACAACCGCTCCTCGGTCGGCTGAGCGTTCCAGACCGCCATCACGGCAGCGCCGTCGCGTGAGAACAGCTCGTTCCGCGATCCGCCCGGCAGCTCCACGCGACCGATGTAGGTTGAACCGCCGAGTTGCAGCGCCGTCGTGCGCCAGGGCAGGAACAACTCGCCGGGCGTGCCGCCGGCTTCGAGCAATCCATGCTTGGGATCGAGCGCGTTGGCGGCGAAGATCGCGCTCGCGCCATGCGCCTTGGCGGCGATCATCTCGCGCAGCAAATCGGCGACGCGCGTCGCGGCGTCGTACTTGCCTTCCGGCAACGGCGAGAGCGACACCCAACGTCGATCGGCGCGCCGTTGCAACGGTTCAAGGTATTCCGCCAACTCGTCCGGCGCGAGCGACGGTTGCCCGGAGTAAGTCAC
>JAWXBP010000251.1 GCA_034440135.1 Planctomycetia bacterium | reverse complement strand
TTTGACGGGGGCAATTTCAGGTCACTGATTGTAGCGTCGTGTGCTAAGCAGTTTATCGCGTCTTTTCGAACGCTCTTTCGATTGGTAGCGAAACGGTCAAATGCTAATGGCACTTCGACCTTTTTAGGACTTACGCAGTTGACGGTTGCAGGCGGTATTGGGGGTTTTTGAAATAGGCTCGGACGGCGTCGCGGGCGAGGTCGAGTGTGGCGTGAAACCAGCTGATTCCGCTGTGAAAACAGTGGAGCTCCAAGCGCACAAACGCGCGGAGGCTGAGGCTGATGTGGTTGCGTTGAGATCGGGCGCTGCGAGCTTGGCAGCGTTCGATCGATGCGATGGAGGTTCGGCGCGTGCCCGGAAGACCGTGAAAAACCAGCACGGCGATCCCCGCTTCCTGGAGCAAGTACAGAAGTGCGTCGCTCAGCGCCGGGCGCTCTTGGGACTCGATGCCCCAACCTTGGTAGCTCCAGTGACGCCATCCGGCGATCCGCTCAAGCTCGCTCCGGACACGGTGGTCGTTGTGCAGCAGCTGAGGATCGAGATGTTGAATCAGCGCGACTACTTGGACTATCTGCGGTCCACGGCCGTTGAGAACGAAGTCGTGGAACCGAGCCCCGATCGTTGGAAGGACGAGCCGCGGGCCGACTTGCGGACGCTTACTGACCAGCGACTCCGCGATCCTTCGGTTCTGGATGTACCTTGAACGGACCAAGGCCTGTGCGGCCGGCGTGCAACTACGTTGAGCTGTACTGGATGCGCCTGAAGTTGCTCCCCCTGTATTTCACGTGCAGGCCGCTTTAGCGCGGGCGGCGAAATACGACCACAACCCGTCCCCGCAGCAGCTATTCGGCCATCTGTTCAATTTCCCAAAGTATGTTCGCTTGTGCTTGGCCTTCGAAGATCGAGAAAAGCGGGGTCAGAAAGACCTGTTTTCCTACACAGTCCTCAAGAAAACTGCGGCGTCCCAGCGGATACGCGCCGCTTCCGTCGTCGAACTCCTTGCGGATACCGGCCGCGTATTGCTGGTAACGCGGGCGTGGAGAACCGACCGCCCACCAATCAATGTCGTGTTGCAATTGGAGGATGTCCCTCGACGGCCGCTCGCTAGGCAGCGTCGCGAGGATGAAATCTTCCGTGCACTGAATCGTCGGCGGCTCTGCTCCGATCTTCGCGGCGAATACACGCCCTGCTGCTGCACTGCGCTGTTCGTTATCCTTTGCTCCGGGCACATAGAAGAAGTCGTGGAAGGCAAGAGAAAGAGTTAGCGAGTCAACCTCGTAATCCTCGAAGGCCGGAAGAAGCTGTTCGAGATGATACAGCCACCCGAAGCACTCCTGAAGATGAAGCAGGTCGTGATGCCCACGGTGCGGCTCAGCGTACGCAGCGAACACTGTCGCGATGCCTTCCTCGACCGCCGTCTCATTGAGACGCGGTAGCGGCCGCACTCGGCGGATCATCTGCGCGATCTGATCACGCGACGCAGGCCGGACGACGTAGTCGGACATTAACGCTTCCTTTTGCAGAACACGAACAAAGAATCCAATCGGACCCCAGCACAACAAAATGAATGAATTGCTTTGCGGCGAACCATAGCGTTGACGCTTGGCCTAATCAACGACGGTAAGAGCCACAATCGTTCGTGCTGGGCGTCCTTACTTCACTGATCAGGACTGCGACGATGTGCACGTTCGTTTGAAAGCGGAAAAAAAGTCGATTGCGACCTCAAATGGCTGGACATACTAGCCCGCATGCTGTTTAGCATTGGCAGCAATCCACGAGTTGGCTTCGTTGGCCAACTTCGCGATTCGACGCAAGTCATTTCGTCCGAAGCTTGTTGAGCCGCGGATGGTCTAGCCTTTCTTGTGGAGGCGAGAACCTGCCGTCGATGCGATCGCTGGACATCTGAGTTTCTGCTGTGAACGCAGACTATTTTCGCTTCCGCTTCTTCACGGCAAGGGATAGCCCCTCATACTGCGCTTTTTGAGCGATTGCACCTGGCGTACGCCCGAACATTCTTGCCAACTCTTTGGTTGAGACCTTGCCGGCCAGCGACTTAAACCTCTTAAGTTCGGTTGGCGACCACGGCTTGCGCACCAGCTTTTTCTTCTTGGCCATCGTTGCTCCTTGATCATTGGGTGAGGCACGATCGTAGCAACCATCGCCGAGCCGACCAAGGGCCTTCGGCGATGGTCAACCGACATTCTCACTTGCTAAGAGAATTCAGCCATATTTGCACCGGCATGCCAGCGCATCGAACGTGTGAACGCGCGCTAAGCAAGATCGCATTTTCTTTCTGATTTCCACTTAGCTCTTGGGAATGACGTGTTTTAGGCGAGCCCAAAGCATCTCTGGCGCGCGCAAGGTTGTTACCAATTCACTGGAAGTGGTAACAAGTTCGCTTGCTGCCGGGCCGCTGGCGAGGTAAGTGTCGAGGCGTAGTGCAAACTCGAACATCTACGCCCGACGGAGACGCTTTCGATGCAAAATGTGCCGATTTACTCCACTTGGCAGGTCGACTCTTGGCGGCTCCTGTCCCGCACCGAATTGGCGACCGTCCGGGCCGATCTGGAACGTAAGGCCAAGCGGTCACTAAACACCAGGCTGAACCTCGTGATTGTCCGGCTGGCCTGTTGCTGCGGTCTGCGGGTGTCGGAGATTGCCAGCCTGCGGTTGGACGATGTACGGGTCGCCGACGCTCGACCGCACATCGTGATTCGTGCTGCGGTGGCCAAGAGCCGGCGGCTTCGACGAATTCCACTTTGGTGGGACCGGCGCACCTTGGAGACGCTTGTGGAATGGAAGCAGCTTCGCGTGGAAGAGGGCGCAACTGCCCGCGACCGATTCGTCGTCTCCGCCATCAACCGCACCCGCGGCAAGACGCTGACGAGACAGGCGATTCGTCAGCGGTTTCGGACAGCCTGCAAGGTCCTGGGGAAGTCGCGCCTCGAATCGCTCTCGATCCACGACGGCCGGCACACGTTTGTGAGCCATGCGTTGGCTGGCGGCCGCACATTGGCCGAAATACGCGACGCGGCAGGGCACGCCAACATCGTCACGACTTCGGCGTATCTGCACGTGGTCGTGCGCGAAGGCACGCCAGCCGGCCAGCTGTTCGCCTGAGTCGCGCGCATTAACGACCAGCCGCGAGCGCCGCGAATGCGGTAGTTTCGACGCTAGCTCGCATTGTTTACATGGGAGGCGGAATCAGTTGCGCTGGGCGACCGAACACTGCCCGCTCGTGGAGCCGAAGTGGTTCCTCCTCCGGAGGAGGAACAGGTAGGAATGCGTTGCACTCCCCCACCAACGTCCCTAAACTAAACCCCCGTTCACCCCGAGCGCCACACTTATCAACCGCCAAGCGCTGCACTATTCGACCGCCGTTTACAACGGACGATGGTTCAGACAATTGCGGTGTTACCGAAGCCTTCTGAAAAATGCTATCGTTGGGTTGGGCACTTCCACGGGCCGGACCAATGTAGTGGCCCGATCACTTCCGCTTCCTGGGATAGAGGTATGGCAACCAACGTAATGCGCTCGCCGCAAACGATTCAAGACGCGTATCAACGTCGGCAGCAGGTTCGACAATTGCGGCGGTTCCTTTTCTTCGCCGTGCTGGTGTTGTTGACCAACGTGTTCTTCTGGTTCGGCTTGATGCGCTAGTCCGCGGGACTGCCGACGCACCATCAGGGGAAATTTGGTGGCGGCACCGGCAGCGCACCAAATCGTGACGCTCCTTGGGCAGGGTCGTTCGACTCCTAGCGACGGGCGCCAACCAAACCGGTACACGCCGCAGATTCTTACCGTGCGATGCCAATGCCGCAGGCCTTGCCTCCCTCGTGACGGCTGCCCTCACTATGGGCTTTGTGAGCAACCGCAGGTCGACTACAGCCTGAGCACACTATCCCGAGTTGTGAGTAGGCCGCAGGCAGGTCCGCCGCAGTAGCCGGCTGCGGTGAGCGCGAAGGGATACGCTGCAGGCTGCGAGTAACCGCGCATAAAAAAGCCGCCCGCGCCCGTAACTCGGACCGGCGGCCAGGTCGTGCAACGGGGCAGCCACCGCACGACACGGAGAGGTTAACCTTCCCAAGGCTGCGTAGCAAGAGGTAGAACGTCGTCCTTTTGCCGCTTGCGTATCGCGCCAGGATAGTATGTCTCATGTCGTGCACCTGTGATGTGGGCGATAGGTTGCATTTCTGGCTCACTGCATGCATGCTAGGTGCGGCAAAACAACTCTCATGAATCGCATCACCGGGGCAACAATGCGTTGGGCAAGTCATCTTCTTGGTGCACCGCTGTTATTGCTAATTCCGTTCCGACTGTGTCTGGGTGCCACTATCCAACTCAGCGCTGCCGCCGACAATACGATTTACGATGATCCGTCGGCGTCGCTCAGTAATGGAGCCGGACAATTCCTCAATGTGGGCGTCACCGCCGATGGGCTGGTGCGTCGTGGTCTCGTTCGATTTGACGTCGCTGCGAGCATTCCGCCGCAGTCGATCATCACCGAAGCCGTGCTGACGTTGCATTTATCGCAATCACAAAGCGGGGCCGAACCGGTCGCGATCCATCGACTGTTGTCGGCCTGGGGGGAAGGCACTTCCGACGCGTTGGGAGGCGAGGGAGCCGGTACGGCCGCGACTGCGGACGACGCCACTTGGGTGCACCGCTTCTTTCCGGACCAGTTGTGGGCTACTGCGGGGGGCGATTTAGTGGCTATGCCACGCGACACGGTCGTTGTAGGCGCTCCCGATTTTTACCACTGGGGATCGAACAGCCTTCTCGTGAATGACGTGCAGGCCTGGCTCGAACAACCAGGGAGTAACTTCGGATGGGTCGTGGTAGCGGCCGACGAAATCTCCAATGCCTCTGGCAAGCGATTTGATTCGCGCGAGAGTCCGGTCCTGTCGAATCGCCCTCAATTGACTGTGGAGTACCGAACAATTCCGGAGCCGCCGAGCGCTGGCTTGGCGATCGGAGTGGTGTTGATGGGTGGACTGTGCGGCAAGTGGCGCTATCGCAGGTATGGTCTGTGATGACGCGGCTAACAGTCACGCACGGTACTCGCATTCAGTTAAAAGAATCGGACTACAAATTCAGGCCACCCAGAATCGCGCAAGCGCTGAATGGCTCGAGACCGGGATTCTTGCTCGCGCGTGAGCGGACTGAACAGTCTTAACCCGGATTGGGCGAGGATTGTGCACGGTGCTCCAGCGGAGGTGTGATCGGCACGACCGGCTGCGTGTTCTGAGCCAGCGGCGTGGTCGCGAGTACTACCCAATCAGAATCTCCTGCAGCGGTGGAGCCCGGGCTGGTTAACACATCTCCCTAATGATGCTCGTCGCGGCAATCGCGGTTCCGCGGAAGCAAAACTCGACTACACTCCTCGCGCCGCAACAGACTTAACACCGCCTCTCGCCGGTCCTTCACCTCCACGTTCGACTGTCGCGCCATCGCTTCGACTCCTGCTCATCATGGGATCGTCAGCCCACAATCTACACCAGAAGTGTCTCACAACGCGATTCCCAGGAAGCTTGAGCTATCCATCGGCAGGCCCGGAGCGTCGATTGCGGGCTCGTTTTGGAGCAACCATAATTGGGGCCATGTCCGACGTCACCCGCATCTTGTCGCAAATCGATTCCGGCGATTCGTCGGCGGCGGAGAAACTGCTGCCTCTGGTATACGACGAGCTGCGAAAGCTGGCCGCCGCGCGCCTAGCGCAGGAAAAACCCGGCCAGACGCTACAGGCCACGGCCCTGGTCCATGACGCGTATCTCCGGCTTGTGGATGTCGAGAAAGCCCAGCACTGGAATAGTCGGGCCCACTTCTTCGGAGCGGCTGCCGAGGCAATGCGGCGCATTCTCGTCGATCAAGCCCGCCGCAAACAGGCTCAAAAGCGGGGCGGTCAGGGCCAGCGGATTCCCCTGGATGCCGCCGATGTCGGCTTCGAGTCTCCCGCGGACGAACTTCTGGACATCGACGTGGCCCTCGCGCGTTTGGCGGCCGAGGAACCCCAGTCCGCGCGCTTGATTCAGCTCCGCTATTTCGCTGGCTTATCCATCGAGGATGCCGCCGAACTGGTCGGCATTTCCCGCTCGACGGCCTACGAACACTGGTCCTATGCCCGCGTGCGCCTCAAAACCTTGCTGGGGGGCGAGTGATCGACCGGCGGAAACGACGCAGCTTTTGCCATATTTTTCCGGACGAATGCGGCGCCAATTCCGCACTGTAGGGTGTCCGTCGAGTTCAGCGCCGGACGAAATTGGTATTGCGTGTTGCCATGCCTGCAAACCTGCAAAAAGCCCGTGATCTGTTCCTCCACGCCGTCGGCCAACTGCCGGCAGAGCAGTGGGAAGATTATGTCACCCAGGCCTGCGGCGGGGATGCCGAATTGGCACAACAAGTCGAGGCCATGCTGCAAGTTCACCGCGAGGCGGGCAGCTTCCTCAACGCGCCGGCGCCGGGACTGGAGGCCACGATGAATCAGCCGTCTCTGGAGCAGCCGGGGACGCAGATCGGCCCTTACAAGCTGCTCCAGCAGATCGGTGAAGGCGGCATGGGCGTCGTCTACATGGCCGAGCAGCAGAAGCCGGTTCGCCGCAAGGTCGCCCTCAAGATCATCAAGCCTGGCATGGACACGCGGCAAGTGATTGTCCGCTTCGAGGCCGAGCGGCAGGCGCTGTCGCTGATGGATCATTCGAACATCGCCAAGGTGCTGGATGCTGGCGCGACAGAGGCCGGCCGCCCCTACTTTGTGATGGAACTTGTCCGCGGCGTGTCGATCACTGAATACTGCGACGAGTGCAATCTGACCACGCGCGAGCGGTTGGAATTGTTCATCAGCGTCTGCCAGGCGGTTCAGCACGCCCATCAGAAGGGAGTAATCCATCGCGACATTAAACCTTCGAATGTGCTGGTGGCGATGCAGGACGGCAAACCGATCGCCAAGGTGATCGACTTCGGGGTGGCCAAGGCAGTCAATCAGAGACTGACAGAGCAGACGCTCGCGAGTGGTTTCGGGCAGCTGATCGGGACTCCGCTGTACATGTCGCCCGAACAAGCAGAGCTGAGTCCACTGGAGATCGACACGCGCGGCGACATTTATTCATTGGGGGTGCTGCTCTACGAATTACTTACTGGCGCCACGCCGTTCGACGCGGGGCGGCTCAGGGAAGTAGGCTTCGATGAGCTGCGCCGTATCATTCGCGAGGAAGAGCCGCTGCACCCAAGCGCCCGGATCAGCACGCTGAATGCTGAAGCACTATCCACGGTTGCAGGCCGCCGCCGCGTCGAATCACGTCGATTCGTGCAGGCGATTCGAGGCGATCTGGATTGGATTGTGATGAAGGCCATGGAGAAAGACCGCAATCGCCGTTATTCCGCCGCAAACGAGCTTGAGCGAGACGTGCGACACTATTTGGCGGAAGAGCCCATCATGGCGCGTCCGCCTTCAGTGGGATATCGCCTGCAAAAGTTCATGCGACGGAACAAAGGCGCAACGCTAGCCGGGAGCCTCGTGACACTGACGCTCGTGGGCGGCATCGCCGCCACTACCTGGCAAG
>JAWXBP010000250.1 GCA_034440135.1 Planctomycetia bacterium | reverse complement strand
TTTGAATGACCTCGACTTCACGCAAGGGTATTTCATCAATCTTGGCATGACGGACGCGCAGTTGATGCGCACGAATCTCACGCGTGCGGACTTTTCTTATTCCGGCGTTTTTCGAACGAACTTCGACGGCGCGAATATGACTGACGCGACGCTGTACCAAACGCAGGCGCGATTCGCCAGATTTAGCGGCGTGAATTTTACCAACGCCGATTTGCGCGAAGCGAACTTCGCCGACTCCGATTTGCGCGCCAGCAACTTCACCAACGCAGATCTGCGCGTCGCGAATCTGGCACGGGCTCGATTGGACGTGAGCGACTTCACCGGAACGGACTTGACCGACGCGATCATTACGGGCGCGACGTTCATCGACGAGTCTGGTGGCGGCGTTTCCGCAGAGCAATTCTATTCGACCGCAAGCTACAAGAATAAAGAGCTAGGCAACGTCTGGCTTGATTTCAAGAACATGGCCGGCTGGGATTTCTCCGGCCAGCCCATGCATTTCGCAACATTCTATGTGTCGAACCTTGCCGGCGCAAACTTCACCGGCGCGCAAGGCGCGATGCGATTCCAAGTTGCCGACTTGACAGACGCTGTGCTTCAGAATGCCGGCTTGCCATCATCGAACTTCATCAATGCCCTCATGCTACGCACAAATTTGCACGGTGCTGACCTGACTGACGGCAATTTCACCTCGGCCGATTTGACCAATGCTGATTTTAGCGACGCGGTCGTCGCTGGCGGCAACTTCACGTACACCAATCTCACCTTCGCGCAGTTAAGTTCCACGTCGAGCTTTAAGAACAAGGCGCTCGGCGCCATCAACCTCACGGGTCACGACTTGACCGACTGGAACTTCGCCGGCTTTGACCTGCGCGGCGCGAATCTGGCGCAGGCAATTCTCACCAATGTCGATTTCACCGACGCCAATATTGCGGGAATGAGCCTCGCGCACGCGACCACGCGCGGGTTTACCGCCGCCCAACTGTATTCGACGGCGAACTACAAATCACTCGACCTCACTGAAATGAATCTCGCCGGAAACGAAATGATCGGCTGGGATTTTTCACATCAAGATCTGGACGGCGCTGACCTGCGGAGCGCCGACTTGTCGTCGGCCGACCTACACGGAGCAAGCCTCAACGACGTGAAACTAGTCGGCGCGATTCTTGACGATGCCAATCTCGAAGGCACTGTGCTGAATGACGTGGACATGCAGTCGCTTCGCGCCCGTAACGCCAATTTCCGCGGCGCGCAGATCGGCCCGGCCGCATTCTACAACGCCGATTTGAGCGGCGCTGACTTTACGGGGGCAACGCTATCTCCAGTCACCGGCAACTACGCGAACTTGTCCAATGTGAATTTTCAGGATGCTGACCTCACCGGCGCTGAAATCCTCGAAACGAACGTCGCTGGCGCCAACTTCTCCGGCGCCATCATCAAGAATATGAAAGTGCCTCTCAATATGACGGCCGAGCAATTCTACTCGACCGCGAGCTATGTGAACAAAGATCTGGGACGCTTGCTGATGGGAGGCGAGCATACCACTTGGAACCTGGCCGGGCTTTCTCTCGCCGACTCGGAGTTACGCGGCGGCTACGTCGATGCGACCTTCGCAGGATCGACGTTGACAAATGTCGTGTTCATCGCGTCGAACCTCACTCGGGCGAATTTCGATGACGTGCAGGCGGAACGAGTGAAATTCGATTCGGCGAATCTAACCGAGAGCCACGCGGTTGCTGCCAATTTCGCGAGCGGGGATTTTCGTTACGCCGACCTGTCGAACGCGAACTTCCAGCAGGCGAGCCTCCGTGAGGCGGAGCTGTTCGGCGCAATCCTGAACGGCGCAGACTTCTCAACCGCCGACTTCACCAACGCCCATTTTACTTCCAACTTCAGCGGCTTTCGCCAGACGACACTGGTCGGAACGAATCTGCGCGGCGCGATACTCACGGGCGCCCGCTTGAACGACGTCCTCTTGACCGGGGCAGATCTGACCGATGCCCAGATTGGTGGCGCATGGTTTGACGACGCGGTGGATTTCACGCTGACGCAACTGTATTCCACCGCTAGCTATCGAGCCAAGGACCTGAGCCGAACCCGCCTCGCCGAGCTGGACTTGAGCGCCGCCGACTTCGCTGGAATCACGCTGAATGCCACTGCCTTCGCCGAATCGCAGCTCGGTGGCGCGGATTTCAGCCAGTCAAAAATGGATCGCGCCGATTTCCGTTCCGCCCACGTCGTGAATGCGAACTTCTCCGGCGTAAACGCCTCGGGAGCATTGTTTGATAACGCGAATCTAGAGGCCGCCACGTTTCGCGATGCCAATCTCCGCAATGCTGCATTTCCGTCCGCCCGACTCGTCGGCGTCGATTTCGAGAACAGCGAGATCCGTGAGGTTGACTTTACGGCGACGACCGCTCGCGGCCTGACGGCGTCGCAGATCTATTCCACGGCGAGTTATCGCGCCAAGAACATCGACGCGATCAATTAAAACAGAACAACCTCGACAGCTGGGACTTCACCGGACAAAGCGCCATTGGCGCGCGGTTCACGGATTCCTCGCTCGTGGGCGCTGTGTTTCTCGACGCCAAGCTAGCCAATGCCGAATTCAGCCGCACGGACATTAGCTTTGCCGATTTTCGCGGCGCGACCAATGCCAATATCAACAGTGCCCACACGCAACGAAATGTGCTTCGCCCCAATGGCGATCTCCAAGGAATGCAACTCCAAAGCGGCGAGGAACTGATCGTTCGAGACCACATGGTCGGCGTGACCGTGCTGCAGGCGATGGCGCTCGCCCCGGACGCGACGCTCGAGTTCTGGCTACAGGATCACGATTGGGACGGCCCGATCAACGTGGCCCCCAATGTAACGCCGAACCTCGACGGAAATCTTTCCCTCGCCTTTGACCGCGGAATTGATCTCCCGTCCATGATCGGCGCCTCGTTTCATTTGTTCAATTGGAACGATCGTCTCACGGCAGGCGATGCGTTCGAAAGCATTCTCGTCCCGCCCCGCACGACCTGGGACCTGTCAGCCCTCTACACGGATGGCGTAGTGCGATTGTTACAGGCTTCACTGCTGGGGGACAGCGACGGAGATTTCCTCGTCAACATCACCGACCTCAACAACGTCCGCAACAACTTCGGCGGCTCAGGCCTGGGCGATACCGACGGCGACCTGGACGTCGACATCAACGACCTGAATGCCGTTCGCAATAACTTCGGCAACAGCCTCGGCGCACAATCCGTCCCGGAACCAACCGCCGCCCCCCTCCTCGCCATCGCCGCCGCAACCCTGGCATTCACGAAACGCCGTTCAATTTGGCGGCGCGGGCAACTAAACTAAACGCATCGCCATCCCGCATGCCGCGCCCCTACCAAACCCAATGCCGTTTCCCCGAGTCCCGGCAAGATTGATACGTCAATCCATGACACGCGCGGCAAGCCCACCGCCGTTCTCGCAAATACAACGTCCCGGTCCGCCGCAAACACAACCCGCCATCGAGTCGCTCCCAACGCGGCCGCGGCACGCCGCCGCACTCCCACCACCAACGCACCCCGCCGAAACCCGGATAAGTCGCGCGCAGCATCACCCGCTGCCGCCGCGCCGCGCCACGCCGCCCCATCCATTCCAACTCCACTTCCCAACCCC